>VXPN01000141.1:0-8120 GCA_009839535.1 Boseongicola sp. SB0662_bin_57
GCACCGAGGCGAAGAGGCAACGGACGAGGTCATGGACGGTCCCCATTCGGTCATTTTCGACGAGGCCGAGAACCGCCTTCATGTCCAAAAGGCCATCATGCGCTGGTGCCTCGACTTGTAGGAGTCGCATCTGGACAGTTTCCCTGCGCGGCCGGCGCCTGTCGCCCGACCGACGGCAGTTGTGTGGACGTGACTTGATGCGTTGCGATTCAGCGGCCCTTGACCACGACCGTCACGCCGCCAAGGGCGCTGGCCAGGGAGTTCAGGCGGGCCTCGGCGACCTCGCCGTACAGGTCGCGCGTGCCCGGCGCCAAGCGCAGTTCCAGGCACTTGCGCTTCGGATAGTACCTGAGCGCCCCCATCTTGTCGTCTTCGGACGCAGTGAGCATCGCGCCGAATCTCAGGGCCTTTCCGAGAATTTCGGCCCATCGCAGGTCAGTCTCTTCCACCAGGTCGAGCAGGTCCCGAAAGGGAGAGTCCGCGCGACTGTTCTTGTAGCGATGCAACAGCGCGACACCCAGGAACACGCGCTCCTGATGGGTCATGCCCCCGAAATTTGCGCGCGTGACCTCTTCGAAGGAGACTTCGTGACGATAGTCGGGATGGGCACGCCAGCTTACGTCATGCAAAAGGCATGCGGCCTTGATGAGGCGCTTGTCTGGGGCGCCGCGTCCCGAGAACAGCGGCAGCACGAAGTCATAGAGTCGCCGGCCGAATCCCGGCATCCGTGCGTCCTTGGCTTCGTGGAAGCGGCAGGCCTCGATCAGCGGATCCCGGTCGCGAATCTCCTGCGGCATCTGTTCATAGAGCATTCCCTCGCGTATGCCGTAGCTGGAGATGGCGATGTCGTAGGGCTTGAATTCGCGTACAAGATGTTTCAGGAGCTGTGCCGCGAGCGGCAGCAGTTCCATGCGGCCTTCGCCCAACCTGACGCGTACTCGCAGTTCCTCCAGATCGCTTTCCTCGATGAACTCGATCGTCCTGTAGACCGCTTTGCGGCTCATCCGGTATTCGTGCAGTGCAGCCAGCGGATAGCCTCGCCTGTCCATGTCGATGCGCGCGATCGCCCGCCAGGATCCGCCGACCAGGAAAAGCCGGTCACGCTGCGGTCCCATGGACTCGGCAAGCGCGCCTACTTGTTGCTTCAAAAACCTGCTCAGCCCCTTCTTGCCGCCCTTCACGACTCGCAGGCGCTGGGGGCCGAGTTGCGAAGAAAGCCTTCTTCCGACCACCCCGTCTCGCAGTTCCGCCAGTTCCATGGATGCGCCGCCAAGGTCGCAGGCCAGGCCGTACGCCCCGGGCCAGCCGAGAAGGACGCCCTGCGCCGAGAGCCGTGCCTCCTCTTCGCCGGCAATCACCCAGAGCTTGAGACCGGTCTCGCGAAGGACCTCATCGCAGAACTCGGGTCCGTCCTCTGCTTCGCGCACGGCGGCGGTGGCCACGGCCGTCAAAGGCTCCAGGCCCATTGCCTCGGCGAGGCCCTGGAAGCGCCGCAGGGCCGCCATCGCCCGGATCCGCCCCTTGGGGCTGAGGCAGCCGGTTTCGGCCAGGCCGGTGCCAAGACCTGCCATGACCTTTTCGTTGAAGAAATACGCAGGAGACCGGGCTGCACCGTCAAACACGACCATGCGGACCGAGTTCGAACCGACGTCGACGACACCTACGCGGCTCAGTGCCAGTGCCGAGGGATCATCGAACAACGGACGCCCGAACGGTCCCCAGTCTTCGGCGCCTGTGGCTCCGCCGCTTCCGTCCATGCCCGTCTCCTCGTTGCCGAGGGAGAATGTAGCGGTGCGGAGTGTCGGGTCAACGCCTGTCGGGCGGGCCGCCCAGGAACTGTTGAACGCTTGGCAGGTGCGGGACAGGTCGTCTCCAACTGCGTGAAGTTGAATTCGCCCGTTGGCACTGGCTCAAGAATGCGCTGGCGACCAGCAAGCGCCCCATCGTTTCCGGCGGGGCGTTGGGCAATCCGTACCCAGGGATGCTGCAGGTCTTTCAGGAAGTTGCCTTTTCTTGGTCGTTCATCGGACGGCCAGTTCGTGTGTAGAGGCCACCGGATCCCACCACTCCCTCTTGACAAGGCGACAGATATCGTTACCTGACAGGTAACGAATATGGCAGATTCTTATGGAAATCGCCTTCCGGACCCGCAAGCTCGAAAAGGCCTTCAATTCGGAGAATGCTCTGCAGAAGACCTATGGAGCGAAGATGGCGAGAGTCATGATGACGCGGATGGCTGTGCTCAGGTCGGCACGCAGTTTGGTACTGGTGCCAACTACGCCACCGGATAGGCGGCATCAACTAAGCGGAGATCGGCGTGAGCAGTTCGCTGTGGATCTCGTCCAGCCATACCGGCTTGCGTTTGAAGCCAACCACGAACCGATTCCGCGTAAGGAAGATGGCGGGATAGACACAGAGCGGGTGACGTCGATCACAATTCTCGATGTGGTCGACTATCATTGACGGAGGAGGGACAGATGGCGACAGCGACCAACCAATACAGCCCGGACTATGCGATCCCGCCCGGATGGGTTCTTGAGGAGCGTCTCGAGGTCGAGGGGATTTCACATGCAGAATTCGCGCGTCGATGTGGCCGTTCCCCAAAGCTGGTCAGCGAGATCATTTCGGGCAAGGCGCCGCTCGAACCGGGCACTGCACTGCAATTCGAAAAAGTGCTTGGCATCGATGCCAGCATCTGGCTCGGGATCGAGTCCAGCTATCGGCTTCACCGGGCCCGGGAGGCCGAAGCTGGTGAGGCCGCTGCTGCGGCAGAATGGGTCAAGGCCTTCCCCATCCGGGACTTGGTGAAGCGAGGCTGCTTCCCGCGTCCGGAATCCGATGTCGACACCGTATCGAAGTTGCTTGCGTTCTTCCGTGTGGGTTCAGTTGATGCTTGGACTGCTCGTTACGGCCTCGCCAATGTTGCCTATCGCCACTCGCAGACCTTCAAGAGCGATGAGGCCGCACTGGCGACGTGGCTCCGTCTCGGTGAAGTCGAGGCCGAACAACAGGATTGCGCGGACTACAGCGAAAGCCGGTTCAGGCACGCGGTGCGGACCATCCGCGGTCTGACGCGTGAGGAGATCGGTGAGGCTTTGCAGCAGACCGCAAAGCTGTGCAACGAGGCCGGCGTTGCACTGGCGTTGGTGCAGCCGTTGCCAAAAACCGCGCTCAGCGGTGCGGCCTGGTGGCTATCCCCGAGGAAGGCTGTCATCCAGTTGACTGCCCGACACAAGACGGATGACCATCTGTGGTTCAGCTTCTTCCATGAGGCGGCGCATGTCCTGCTTCACAGCAAGAAAGGGATTTTTGTCGACGAAGCCAACGGAAACGGAGCCGAGCTTGAAGCGGAGGCCAATGCATGGGCATCCAACACGCTGATTCCCCCGCGTGCGTGGCAACAGTTTGTCGGGACTTCACCACGCAGTGCGCATGTCGTCAGCGCATTCGCCGAGAAAGAGGGCATAGCCCCTGGCATTGTCGTTGGCATGCTCCAGCATAAAGGACTCCTTCCCTGGACACATTTGAACGCTCTCAAAGTTCGGTTGGCTTGGAAGTCATAAAGATCGAATCAAAATACCATATGTTGACGCAATTCTGCACTCTTTGCGTAATTTCAGCAATATATAGTGCGTGAGCATGGATTGTGGGTCAGGCTCTTCGACGTTGCGTCCGACAAAGCGGTAGGCAAGAGACCGCTCCATGTTTGACAACAACGGAATCATGCAGTTCAGCGCGACCGGCCTGGCAGACCATTTGAACTGCATTCATCTCACCCAACTGAACACCGAGGTGGCGAGAGGCGCCCGCGGATAACCAATGAGCTGGGATCCGCTGCGCGAATTTCTCCGCAAGCGGGGCGACTTGCATGAAGGTAGATGTCGCAATGCTGCCCGTAGGGCGCGGGCGGCGAGGAGCCTCCGACAAGGAGCAGCGGTCCGCCGCCTTGCTGGTACGGACAGCCGAAGACATGCTTTCATATACCATGAACGCGAAAGCGGGACGCCGTATAACTGGCGTCCCGACGTGGACCGAGAGCCGACCATGCTGCCGGAGCCTCCAACGCGTGGCGTCTGAAACCGTGCAGTGCGCTCAAGGCTTCCTTGCGATGCTCCGCGCTCTCTCCGATGAAGGCCGCTGGAACGGCGGGATCAAAGTGCCGAGGAACGCGCGGATGCTTGCCATATGCGGGGCTGGTCCTGCGAGGGCCCGCTGTCAGTGCCTGCCACGGTTCGCGTCAATGTCAATACTTGACGCTGGATTTGGAAATCGTTGATATCTCGAAGACTTGGTTCGATTCCACGCGTTGTCGCTGAGTGTCGCGGTTGAGTTGAGGTCCTGAATGTCGGAAGTGATCAATTACGGAATTGTCGGCTGCGGAATGATGGGGCAGGAGCATGCGCGCAACATCGCGCTGCTGCCGGATGCCCGGGTTTCGGCAGTGTTCGAGCCGGATGCACAGATGGCAGATGCGGCACGGGCGGCCGTTCCCACGGCGCGCATGCATGGATCGCTGGCCGACTTTCTTGCCGACCCAGGGATTGACTGCCTGGTGATCGCCTCACCCAACCATCTCCACGCTGCCCAGTTCGAAGCGATCGCGTGCACGCGCCCGCTGCCACTGCTGATCGAAAAGCCGCTCTATACCCGTGCAACCGATGCGACGCGGATTCTGGGCCTTGCCGCCGATTATCCCGCGCCGGTCTGGGTCGGCATGGAATATCGCTACATGCCGCCCATCAAGTCGTTCATCGAAGAGGTTGCCGACGCCACCGGCGGTCCGACGATGCTTACAATTCGCGAGCACCGGTTTCCGTTCCTGCACAAGGTCGGAGACTGGAACAGGTTCAATCGCAACACGGGCGGAACGCTTGTCGAGAAGTGCTGCCATTTCTTCGACCTGATGCGGCACATCCTTGGAGGGGAGCCCGAACGCGTCATGGCCTCGGCCGGACAGGACGTCAATCACCTGAACGAGGACTACGGCGGCGAAACGCCCGACATCTGGGATGGCGCCTATGTCATCGTCGAATTTGACAACGGCTGTCGCGCGATGCTCGAGCTCTGCATGTATGCGGAAGGCTCAGACTACCAGGAAGAGCTGACGGCGGTCGGGCCGAAGGGCAAGATAGAGGCACGCGTGCCGGGTCCGCTCCGGTTCTGGCCCGAGCATCTGGGGTTCCCGCCCCGGCCGCAGGTGGTGGTCTCGCCCCGCGAGCCAAAGGGTCCGCGGTCGGTCGACATTCCGATCGATCCGGAACTGCAGGCCATCGGCGACCACAATGGCGCGACATACTACCAGCATGTGCGATTCCTTGAAATGTTGAGGAGCGGCGGCGTGCCGGAGGTCGGGCTGCTTGACGGTGCCTGCGCAGTCGAGATGGGCCTTGCTGCACAAGAGGCCGCCGCGAAGGGCAAGGTCGTGCATGTGCGCGCCGTGACGCTGACAGAACAGGACGTGTCGCGAAAGGGCGCGACCGCATAGCGGCGGTTGCCGATCCTTGCCCGGTTCCTCTGGAGCGACTTGCGCAACGTCCATTGGAGTGGCTGACATGACACAAGATGACTTGGCATCCGTGCTGCGACCCGTGGAGACGGCCAACGGATTGCCCAACGCACACTACACGTCCGAAGAGATATACGAGCGCGAGCGCGAACGGCTATGGTTCTCGACCTGGGCGGGCATCTGCGTCGCGGCCGATGTACCGGAGCCAGGCGATGCTCGCCCGATTGACTTCCTGGGCGTTCCGCTCTTCGTCATCAGGGGGAAGGACGGCCGGGTCCGCGTGTTCCAGAACGTGTGTCGCCATCGCGGCATGATTCTCGTCACGGAGCCGCGCAGGATCGAGGGTGCGATCCGCTGCCCCTATCATTCCTGGTGCTACAGCCACGAGGGCAGGCTGGTGGCGACGCCGCATGTCGGCGGACCAGGCAGGAACTCCCACCCGGGGATCAGGCGCAAGAATCTCGGACTGATCGAGGTGCGGACGCATGTCTGGATGGATGTCGTGTTCGTGAACTTCTCCGGAGACGCTCCCGAATTTGGCGACCTGCATGCCGACCTCATCGCCCGCTGGGCAGAATTCGACGTTCCGATCCACCATGGCGGTCCCGACAGCCGCTTTCAGCTGGATTGCCGCACGAACTGGAAGCTTGCGGTCGAGAACTTCTGCGAGAGCTATCATCTGCCCTGGGTGCATCCCGGCCTGAACAGCTATTCCCGGCTCGAAGATCATTACCATATCGAGGCGCCTGGGCGCTTCTTTGGCCAGGGCACCGAGGTCTACCGGCAGATACGCGACGATGACGGGACGGAGTTCCCCGACTTTCCCGGGCTTTCGAGAAAGTGGGACACTGCTGGCGAATACATCACGGTGGCACCGAACGTCATGGTAGGCGTTCAGCGCGACCATGTCTTCGTGATCATCCTCGAGGCAAAAGGGCCTGGCATGACCCGGGAGCACATCCATATCTACTATGCTTCGCCGGAGACGTCAGACTCCCTGCGGTCCAAGAACACCGAACAGTGGAAGGAGGTCTTCCTTGAAGACGTCGGCGTCGTGGAAGGCATGCAGGCGGCACGTCGCGCTCCGGGATTTGACGGCGGCCGCTTTTCCCCGGCGATGGACGGACCGACCCACCTGTTCCACCATTGGGTTGCCACGCGCATGTCCGAAACGCTGGCGGCCGCCGAGTGATTGCAAGCGAACTGGCAGCCCTCGAACGCGAACTGCTCGCCGCACATGAATCCGGTGACGGCGACGCGTTGATCAGGCTCTATGCGGTGGCTGCGGACAAGGCGGAGGCATCTGACGACATCGACTCTGCCGCGTTCTTTCTGACGCACGCGTGGATCTTTGCTCTCGAGCGAGGCGATCAACGGGCGGACGCGCTTCGTGTGCGGCTGGCGAATTGGGGACGTGTGGATTGAGCGGCTGGCGGGAATCAGGTTGAACAGGAGGCGGTCATGAAGACGCAAGCGCGTGTCGTGGTCATTGGGGGCGGGGTTGTCGGCTGTTCCGTCCTGTATCACCTTACCAAGCTCGGTTGGCAGGATGTCATGCTGATCGAGCGTTCGGACCTTACCAGCGGTTCGACGTGGCACGCCGCGGGCGGGTTCCACACGCTGAACGGCGATACCAACATGGCCGCGCTGCAGGGATACACGATCGGTCTCTACGACGAGCTCGAGAAGAGGACCGGCATGTCGTGCGGCCTGCATCATTGTGGCGGGCTGACCCTGGCCGACACTCCTGAACGTCTGGACATGCTCAAGGCCGAGCGCGCCAAGCATCGATACATGGGGCTGGAGACCCGCATGCTGACCCCCCCCGAGATCGTCGAGATTGCGGACTTCGTGAATGTAGACGGCGTTCTGGGTGCGCTTTACGATCCTCTCGACGGTCACCTTGACCCGTCCGGGACCACCCACGCCTATGCCAAGGCCGCGCGGATGGGCGGCGCCGAGATCGTCACGCAAAACCGCGTGGTCGAAACCAGCATTCGCGCAGACGGCGATTGGGACGTGATCACGGAGAAAGGCGCCGTGGTTGCGGAGCACGTGGTCAATGCAGGGGGTCTGTGGGCGAGAGAGGTCGCGTCAATGGCGGGCATCTATCTGCCGCTGCTCCCGATGGCGCACCAGTATCTCGTGACCGAGGATGTTCCGGAAGTCGCGGCACGGGAACAGGAGATTCCGCACGTCATCGATCCGGGAGGCGAAAGCTATCTGAGGCAGGAAGGCAAGGGGTTCGTGATCGGCTTCTACGAGCAGCCCTGCGAACCGTGGTCCGTGGACGGCACGCCCTGGGACTTCGGGCATGAACTGCTGAACGACCAGTTCGACAAGATCGAGGAGTCGGTGGCGTTCGCTTATCGTCGGTTCCCGATACTTGAGCGCGCCGGAATCAAGCGCGCGATTCACGGCCCCTTCGCCTTCGCACCTGACGGCAATCCGCTGGTCGGGCCCGTGCCTGGGCTAAGGAACTACTGGTCCGCATGTGCCGTGATGGCCGGGTTCAGCCAGGGCGGGGGTGTCGGCCTTGCGCTGGCGCAATGGATGATTGAAGGCGAGCCCGAGCGCGACCCGCGAGCCATGGACGTGTCGCGCTACGGGCGCT
>VXPN01000141.1:8220-9374 GCA_009839535.1 Boseongicola sp. SB0662_bin_57
GAAGGCGAGCCCGAGCGCGACCCGCGAGCCATGGACGTGTCGCGCTACGGGCGCTGGACCACGCCGGGCTACACCGTTCCAAAGGTGATCGAGAACTACCGGCGAAGATTCTCCGTCAGCTACCCGAACGAGGAACTGCCGGCCGCGCGACCGTTCCGCACGACGCCGATGTATGACATCTGGGACGGGATGAACGCGGTGTTCGGCGAAGTCTACGGGCTCGAGGTCGTGAACTACTTCGCCCTGTCGGGGGAGCCTCGGCTGGAAGCCCCGACATTCCGGCGTTCCAACGCATGGGATGCAGTCAGGCAGGAGGTCCGGCACGTGCGGGAGCGGGTCGGGATCAACGAGGTGCACAATTTCAGCAAGTTTCTCGTGCAGGGGCCGGGAGCGCGGGCCTGGCTGGACCGGGTCATGGCCGGCCGCATTCCCCGGCCAGGCCGCCTCGGCCTGACGCCGATGCTGGCGCCGTCCGGCCGTCTTGTCGGAGATTTCACCGTTTCCTGCCTGGCCGAGGACGAGTACCAGCTGACGGCCAGCTATGGCAGCCAGGATTTCCATGTTCGCTGGTTCGAGAAGCACGTTTCGGAGGCGGACGAGGTGACCGTTCGGAACATCTCCGACGCGCGGACGGGCTTTCAGATCGCCGGTCCGGCGGCGCGCGACCTTCTGGCGGGCGCATGCAGGTCCGACGTGTCGAACGAGGCGTTTCCGTTTCTCGCTGTGCGGAACCTCACACTGGGAATGGCCGACTGCATCGTGCAGCGCGTGAGCTATACCGGGGATCTTGGCTACGAAATCTATTGCGACCTGACCTCGCAGCGGCATCTGTGGCAGGTGCTGAGCGAGGCCAGCCGCGAATTCGGACTCCGTCCTTTCGGGATGCGGGCGATGATGTCGCTCCGGCTTGATCGCTTTTTTGGATCCTGGCAGCGGGAATATTCGCAGGACTACACTGCCGCCGAAACCGGGCTCGACAGGTTCATCGCGTTCGGCAAGAACTGCGATTTCATCGGGCGCGCGGCTGCCGAACGCGAACGCGATGCCGGCCCCAGGCGGCGCCTTTGCGCCTTCGAGGTCGATGCGGACGACGCAGATGTCGTTGCATGGGAGCCGATCTGGCATCAGGACAGCGTGGTCGGCTTTTGCACGTC
>VXPN01000553.1:0-1634 GCA_009839535.1 Boseongicola sp. SB0662_bin_57
GTGGATGCCAGATAGCCGGAAATCGCCCACGCCATGGTGTCATAGGAAACCCGGAAATCGCGTGCCATGATTTCCAGTGACGGCAAGAACATGTTCAATGACAGCAATGGCACGGCGGAAAGCAATACAAGCGTTGCAACCATCCTGTAATCGAGGCTCGTTTCATTTCCGGATTCAGACATGAGTTTGTTCCTGAACGGCCGACACCCGATGGACGGTCGTGTCTAGCCGTCATGCAACGAAAGCACGTCGGCAAAGGCGCTGCGGTAGAGTCCGGAGAGCTCGGCAAGCGGAGCCGAAGCGCCGCCGAACGAGACCTGGTTTCCGCCGAAGCGTCCGACCTGGCTTACGGCGATGCCGGAGCCGGATGCCCCTGCCATGATCGCCTCGGCCTGGTCGAAGCCGCAGGCGATCAGGTAGCGGGCCTGATCCTCTCCGAACAGCGTGCCAACTTCATCCGTGTCAAGGGTGACGCCCAGGCCCGCCGCATCCGCCAGTTCGAAGGCTGCAAGCGCGAGGCCGCCGTCCGACAGGTCGGTCGCGGCGTGGATCAGGGCGCCGTGTTCCCTGAGGAATTCGCCGTGGGCCCGCTCGGCGCCGAGATCGACTGCCGGAGCATCCCCCTCCTCGCGGCCAAAGGCCTCGGCCAGCAGAGCTGACTGGCCAAGCCATCCCGTCGTTTCCCCGATCATGAGCGCCCAGTCTCCGTCCTGGACTTCGCCTGCGATGGGGGCTTCTCCTGGCCGAATCAAGCCGACTGCACCGATGGTCGGCGTTGGCAGGATCGGCTGCCCGTCGGTTTCGTTGTAGAACGAGACGTTGCCGGAGACGATCGGCATGTCCAGGACGGCACAGGCTTCGGCAATGCCCTTGATGGCACCGACGAACTGGCCCATGATCTGCGGCCTTTCCGGGTTGCCGAAATTCAGGTTGTCGGTTGCCGCAATCGGCCTGGCTCCGGCGGCGGTCAGGTTCCGGTATGCCTCCGCCACGGCCTGCTTTCCGCCCTCGAACGGATTTGCCTTCACGTATCTGGGCGTCACGTCGGAGGTGAAAGCCAGCATCTTGCCGGTTTCCCGCTCCCGGACGATGCCCGGGCCGCAACCCGGGGTGCGCACGGTGTTTGCCGTGACCTGGCTGTCATACTGCTCCCACACCCATTGCTTGCGCGCGTAGTTGGGCGAGCCAACCAGCGCCCGGAGCCCGTCGATCGGGTCGATCTCGGGTGCGTCCGCAAGCGGTGCGGGCGGGGGGGTCTCGATCCATGGACGGTCGTATTCGGGAGCGCTGGACGAAAGCTTCGAAAGCGGCAGATCCGCCTTGGCTTCGCCTTGGTGCATGACGAGAAAACGGTCTTCCCCGATGGTCTCGCCCACGATCGCGAAGTCGAGATCCCACTTGTCGAAAATCGCCTTTGCCTCCGCCTCGAATTCGGGCTTGAGCACCATGAGCATGCGTTCCTGGCTCTCGCTGAGCATCATTTCGTACGCCGTCATGGCCTCTTCGCGCTGCGGCACCGCATCAAGGTCGAGCCTGACGCCGAGACCGCCCTTGTCACCCATTTCCACCGCGGAGCAGGTGAGGCCCGCCGCGCCCATGTCCTGGATCGAGATCACCGCATCGGTGGCCATCAA
>VXPN01000553.1:1734-5211 GCA_009839535.1 Boseongicola sp. SB0662_bin_57
ACCTCGCCGCCCGTCGTCGGCACGCCAAAGGCATTGCCGTAGCCGCCGATTCCCTCGACGACCCCTGACACGAGGCGCTTGGTCCTCGGATGTTCAGGTTCGCCGAACGAGAGCGCATTCATCGCGGCAACCGGCCTTGCGCCCATGGTGAAGATGTCGCGGAGTATGCCTCCCATGCCCGTCGCCGCTCCCTGATAGGGCTCGATATACGAGGGATGGTTGTGGCTCTCCATCTTGAAGACCACGGCCTGGCCGTCCCCGATATCGACGACGCCCGCGTTCTCGCCTGGGCCGCAGATCACCTGCGGTCCCGACGTCGGAAGCGTCTTCAGCCATTTCTTCGATGACTTGTAGGAGCAATGCTCGTTCCACATTGCGGAGAATATGCCGAGCTCGGTAAAGGTCGGCTCCCGGTTCAGTATGCGGAGAACTTCCTGGTACTCTTCAGGGGTGAACCCGTGGGCGGTGATCAGATCTTCGGTGATTTCGGGTTCCTGCATGTCCCTTCCCTTCAAGGTTGCTGCACTCATAGAAGAGGGGGAGGGCAGGGGAAAGGGCGGACGGCGACTGGCAAGCGTTCCACCCTGATTCCGCAGCGTGCCGCCCGCCTGGGTCCCGATCACGCCCTCTCAGGCAAGCCCTCCGTTCTTGAGATTCTCCCTTGCGGCCCGGGCGCATGCGGCGATGCGCCTGGCGCGCGTCGGGCCGGTCTTGGCCCACTTGATCTTCTCGAGCCATGCACGCTTGATCGACCGGGACCAGTTGTCGAAAGTCGCGCGCGCCGGGCCAAGCGCCTCGGCCAGGTCGTCCGGCACCTCGAGCCGCTCGACGTCATCCAGGAAGGTCCACATGCCGTTTTTCTTCGCGACGGCGACCCGTGCTTCGCCCGACGGCTGCATGCGCCCTTCTGTCCGGAGCCGTTCAACGACGCCTTTGCTTGCGGCGGACCATGCCGAACTGTCCTTCCGGGGGGAGATCAAGTGCTTGTAGCGTGTCTCGTCAACCGAACGGACCGCGCTGTCAATCCAGCCCCAGGCGATCAGTTCCTGGACCACGTCACCCCAGGGAATGTGGGCGTCGTGGATCTTCTTGTAGGTTACAAGCCAGGCCGACCCTGATGAATCGTGGTTGTCTGCCAGCCACGCCCTGAGTCCCTCCATGGAACGTATCTCGACGTGAGGCCTGTTGGCTGCCGCGCTCACGGCCCGGCCTGCGCTTCTGCCTGCAGTGCGCGCAGGATGGCCACGGCTTCGTCCGCCCGGTCCGTCGGCACGAAGACGTGATCGTGCCGGGTTGCCGCGACGACGTTCGCCGGTATCCCCTTTGCGGCGAGGGCGGACGAGACTGCGGCCGTAAGGCCAACCCCGTCGAGCGCGGAACGGACCATCAGCGTGATCTGCCTCACCGGAATTCCGCCGACGATTCCGAATCGGTCCGTTTCCTCCCGTGGGATGATGAACGACAATCCCTCGTCCTCGACGAAGCTGCCCTTGGCCACTTTCGCGACGTCTGCTGCAAGTTCGTCCCTGACGCCCGAACAGAACACGTATGCGCCCGGATGCAGGAACGGTTGCATCTCGGCAATCATCGTCTTCGTGTCCTTGACCGGTTCCGCCATGTCTCTCCTTGCCTCCATGTTCAGTCCCGGCCGGCCTTGATCAGTCCCTGCCGCATCCGCCGCGGCTGAACAGGAGAACGGGCTTCGCGTCCAGGAGACGTGCCCGTGCCGCATGTCGGGTCCGCGGCGGCCCGTTCAGGACCGGTTCAGTGCGCCTCGGCCCAGTTCCTGCCTTGGCCGGCGTCAACGATCAGCGGGACATCAAGACGGACCGCCGGGTCGGCAGCGCCTTCCATGACGCCACGCGCAATTCCGATCAGGTCGTCGACTGCAGAGTCCTCGACCTCGAACAGGAGTTCGTCGTGCACCTGCAGAAGCATCCTGGCGGGAAGCCTGGCGATGGCATCCGGCATTCTGATCATTGCGCGTCGAATGATGTCCGCGGCCGTGCCCTGGATGGGAGCGTTGATGGCAGCGCGTCTCGCGAACCCGGCGTGCGGACCGCGCTTGTTTATTTCCGGCGTGTTGATGCGGCGGCCGAAGAGCGTCTCGACATGTTCATGCTTCCTGGCGAAGGCGACGGTTTCGTCCATGTAGTCGCGTATTCCGGGAAAGCGCTCGAAATAGCGATCGATGAATCCCTGCGCCTCGGCTCGCGGAATGCGGAGATTTCGCGCCAGGCCAAATCCGGAAATCCCGTAGATCACGCCAAAGTTGATCGCCTTGGCCTGCCGCCTCACATCCGGAGTCATCTCGCCAAGAGGCACTCCGAACATTTCCGACGCCGTGGCCGCATGGATGTCCTGTCCGTCTCGAAACGCCTCCTTCAGCGCCTCGATGCCGGCGACATGGGCAAGGATGCGCAGTTCGATCTGCGAGTAGTCGAGACTGACAAGGCTCTGTCCCTGCTCGGCCACGAACGCTTCACGGATCCGCCGACCCTCCTCGGTGCGCACCGGGATGTTCTGGAGATTGGGATCGGTCGAAGCGAGGCGCCCCGTATTGGCTCCCGCGATGGAGTAGGACGTGTGAACGCGGCCGGTGTCCGGATTCACGTGATCCTGCAACGAGTCGGTATATGTCGACTTCAGCTTCTGGAGCTGCCGCCAGTCCAGCACCCGGCCCGGAAGTTCGTGCTCGGTCGCCAGATCTTCAAGCACGTCAGCGGGCGTGGCGTACTTTCCGGTCTTGCCCTTCTTGCCCCCGGCAACGCCCATCCGGTCAAAGAGGATGTCGCCAACCTGGCTGGGACTGCCAACATTGAACTTCGTGCCTGCAAGCTTGTGAATTGCGTCCTCCAGTTCAGCCATTTTCTGCGCGAAGGTGTTCGACATTCGTGCAAGCGTGCCGGCATCCACCTTGATGCCGCACATCTCCATTTGGGCCAGGACCGGGACCAGCGGGCGCTCCAGCGTCTCGTAGACGGTCGTCACCCTCTTCCTGTGCAATTCGGGCTTGAACAACTGCCAGAGCCTAAGCGTTATGTCGGCGTCCTCGGATGCATACCTGACCGCTTCATCGATCGGGACCTTGTCAAAGGTGATCTGGCTCTTGCCCGTGCCCAGAAGCGACTTGATCTCGATCGGTCGGTGGCCGAGGTACCGCTCGGAGAGCGTGTCCATGCCATGATTGTGAAGGCCGGCGTTCATGGCATAGGACATCAGGAGCGTGTCGTCGAAGGGGACGATCCGGACTCCATGGCGCGCGAGCATCTTCGCGTCGTATTTCAGGTTTTGCCCGATCTTGAGAACGGAAGGGTCTTCAAGAACCGGCTTCAGGACCGCGAGCGCTTCCTCCGTTTTCATCTGGCCTTCGGCAAGCTCGCCGGTTTCAAAGAGATCTTCCCCGGCCGATGCCTTGTGGATCAGCGGAATGTAGCATGCCTTGCCCGGCCTGACCGCAAGCGAGATGCCCACGAG
>VXPN01000553.1:5311-9211 GCA_009839535.1 Boseongicola sp. SB0662_bin_57
TGACCTCCAGGGATTCCAGGGAATAGGGCAGGTCCATGTCCTGGACGAGCGTCACCAACCTGCGCGACAGGAGTATCTGCTCCTTGTGATCGACAAGTGTCTGCCGGCGCTTCTCCTGCTTGATCTCGCCTGCCCTTGAGAGAAGGGTGTCGAGGTCGCCGAATTCATTGATCAGGAGCGCGGCTGTCTTGACGCCGATTCCAGGTGCGCCGGGAACGTTGTCAACGCTGTCGCCGGCCAGAGATTGAACATCGATCACCCTGTCCGGACCGACGCCGAACCTTTCCTCGACGCCCTCGGCGTCGATCCTGACGTCCTTCATGGCATCATGCATTTCCACGCCATCTCCGACGAGTTGCATGAGATCCTTGTCGGAAGACACGATCGTGACGCGTCCGCCGGCCTCGCGGGCCGTGCGGGCGAGCGTGGCTATGATGTCATCCGCCTCGTAGCCTTCTTCTTCGAGGCAGGCGATGTTGAAGGCGCGGGTGGCATCGCGTGTCAGCGGGATCTGGGGCCGCAGGTCCTCGGGCGTTTCCTCCCGGTTCGCCTTGTACAATTCGTACAGGTCGTTCCTGAACGTATGCGAGCCCTTGTCGAAGACGACGGCCATGTGGGTCGGTGCATCCGGGCCCTTGTTGTCCTCCATCATTTTCCAGAGCATGTTGACAAAGCCCGAGACCGCTCCGACAGGCAGGCCGTCGGACCTTCTCGCAAGCGGCGGAAGCGCATGAAATGCGCGGAAGACGAATGCGGAGCCGTCGATCAGGCTGAGATGATGTCCCTTGCCGAATGCCATGCCTCTCTCCGATGCATGTTTCCGGAGTGATCGCACATTTGCCCGGGGCTCGCCAGAGGACCTGTCACCGTCTCGTCCTTCTGCCTGTTTGGGCGTTTCGGCAACCTGCTTCCCGGCGAAACGGGCGTTCTCCAGATCGCGAAAAGTGCGGACGAAACTTGGTTGACGCCCCTCGAATCTGTGAATAAGTCCCCGAGAATCAAGACCGGTCAGTCCGGCAGGGAGGGAAGTTGAAAAGGACCCGTCGGGTCCTTTTCTCTTTCCGCAAGCCGAGCCCGCTCTTGCACGACTCGAAATTGATTCAGCGTGAACCGGGCCGGGATGCGACCTTGATCGAACCATCATAGGCGACGAGTTCGACAGTGTTGCCTTCTGGATCCTCGGTGAACACCCCGCGCCAGCCGACCCATCCGAAGGTCTCGACCCGATACTTCAGGCCCTGGGCCTCGTACCAACCCATCACGGCCTCCTGTTCCCGGTAGGGCAAGCTGAACGCCAGATGATGGAGGGAGGAGGAGGCGCCTGTCGCCGGGGCCTCGATTCCCGTCTGGTGCAGCCCGGGACGTGAAACATATTGCTTGTCGAAGAGCGCCAGAACCTGCGTGTGCCCGCCAAAGCCGTCCGCGATGCGAAAGAACACGATTCCCTCGGCGACATTGCCCTCCATCCGTTCCAGTCCGAGCACATCGCCGTAGAAGGCAGCCATTCGCTCGAGATCGTCACAGCGGATGGCGATCTCGCCAAGGCCGCGGATGTGGAAGCCGCGCTCGCTCATGGTATCTCCATCGGAAAGTCGGGGCCGGTCGGCATCGCTCTACCTTCCCGGCCCCTGGCAGACAAGACAGCCCCGTCGCTGGAACAGGCCGTGCCGAATTCAGATTTCACGGCTTCGTGCCACCAATTCGTGTCAATGGAGATGAATGCCGTGGCATGATGCGCCAAAGTGCCGCGCGCAGCGGATTCGCCGCCCCAGGTCATTGATCGGCTCTCACCGCCGTCAGCCCTTTCCGTTCCCGGCGAATGGCACGTGCACCAACTGCGCGGCTTGGCGGCGGGCCTCGTCGGGCGGCTGCCGTGTCGCGCGCAGGCCGCCGGATCGGCGTGCCTGGGCAGCGCCTGCACCATGGCGAGGTCCGCACCGATTGCGTCCATGATCCATGATGTTGTCGCTTGTTATTCTGCATTAACTGCAGTTACAGAGCACTGATGCGCGGCAACCCGGCTGCACGTGAGCGTGGAAGGAACCTTATGATCAGAAAACTTGCATTGGCGCTGGTCTTCTCGGCGCTTCCCATCGGGGCCGTCGCCCAGACCTCGGCAGCCGGGCAGGGCAACCCGAATGGCGGCCTGTCCCTCGGGGTGCCGGAGGGCGCGGCCGATGTCTATGTCAAGGACACGTTCAGTGATTGGAAGCTTCTCTGCATCAGGGTCGCGGACAGGACGGATCCCTGCGAACTCTACCAGCTCCTGCGCGATCAAGACGGGAATCCGGTGGCGGAAGTCACAATGTTCGCCGACTCTGGCGACCCGCAAGTCGTGGCGTGGGCGACGATCGTGACGCCGCTCGAGACCTTGCTCACGGAAAATCTCCGCCTCGCGGTGGATGGCGGCGAGGCCCGCATCTACCGGTTTCTTTTTTGTCGCACGATAGGGTGCTTTTCGCAGCTTGGGCTGACCGATGACGAGATCGGCCAGTTCCGGCAAGGGGCGGTTGCGACAGTGACAATCGTTCCTGCGGCGGCGCCTGACAGGGCCGTTGACCTTGATATGTCGCTGAGCGGGTTTACGGCCGCCTGGAACGCGCTGCTCGAATACGACAAGGCGGCCGAGTGATCTGCCTCAGGCCTTGGCCGGGTCGAGCCTCGGTCCGGCCTTTCCGCCACTGAGGTGCCAGCGCTTCACCGGCTCCGTTCTCGCGCGGAGTCGGTCAAGCTGCCAGGCTTCCTGCTTTCCTGTTCCATGAGCGGGCGTCATGCTCCACCGGGTTTCGACGCCGGACGCCCCCCCGGCTCCCGGAGTCAGGATCAGTCCAAGGGGCGCACAGGTTCCCTCTGCCGTCCCCGCTTCGGCCGCCAGCTGCAACCGCCTGACGGGAACGAGGCCGGGCGGCTCCGGCAGGTCGGCCACGACCAGGGGCACAAGTCCCGCACGCAGCGTTTCCTCCATCGTCCAGAGCAGGTCCTCGGGCCGCTTTGGCCGGATGAAGATGAATCGCGAAGGGTCGGCGAGATGCAGCATTCCGTCGGGGTTCAGATGCACGGGCATCCACGCAGGGTGGATCCAGAAGACCTGTCCCTGCATCGCGCCTGCAGCCATCAGCGCCAGTCGACGCCTGGCAATCCCGCAGAACTCGTGCACGCGGCCCCGGTTCAGGGACAGGCCGTGAAGGAATGTCACTTCGGACGCGGTGTGGCGCCGATGGCTTTTCCGGACCAGGAGGTGGGCAGCATCAGGCATGAGGAGAACAATAGAGAGTTCCCTTTATGTTCTCAACCCCGGAATCAACAAGGAATCGATTCGGAAACGCTGCGGAAGACGTCTCGCTTGCCGGGCAAACGTTACAGGCAATCCGGCCAGTCCCGAACCCGAACCCGAACCGGAACACGAGCGTCGCATATCAGCTCGTCAAAATGCCCGGCAAGCGTGCGCACCCGCCCACAATCCCGACAGGCCAGGCGGTCCGGCAGAGGCAGATGCCTCCCATGAGGGCCGGAGACGGCCAGTGCAGCTGGCCAAGGCTGCCTTGCCTCAAAGGCGCTTCTTTTGCGACAACCTGCACGTGGTTCATCGTGCGCAACCGACGGTACCCTGGGACGAGCTGCCGAAGCTCATGCGCGGGAACCGGGAGCGGTTCCTGGCCGAGAATGACGGATGCCTGTTCCGCTCCCGCGGAGAGGTCCGCCGCTGCCACTTCCCCGCCCGCAGGGATCCGGTGACCCATCCCCTGCAGTGAAGGCGCTCGCACGAAGACGCGGAATCGACGGATGGATGCGGGGCCTTGTCATTCGGCGCCATGACGGGCAGAGCGCAGGCGCATGGAGCTTTGGGGTAAGCGGTTAAAGTACGACGTCGCGGCCCGATCCGGACCGGATTTCCGTTTG
>VXPN01000506.1 GCA_009839535.1 Boseongicola sp. SB0662_bin_57
GGCGCTCGGCCGCCAGCCGGTCCTCTTCCGTCGTGGCCAGGCCAAGCGTCAGGTGCGCGGCATCAAGATCCATGGGCCGCCTGACGTCTCGAACATCCGGCTGTCCGTGTCGAAGGAAGCCCCGGGAACGTGCAAGGCCCGGCTGGCACCAAGGAAAGGGAGCAACCGGGCGCAGGAAAATCCATGAAGGCGATTCCAGCCATCATTCGGGGTGAAGAACCGGGGTCAGCTCGATCCTGCCGCTGTCGATGACAACCTTTCCCTCTTCGGGAAAATTCACGGTGACGCGCCCGTCGATGCTGGACTGCACCTGACCGGTTCCCCACTCCGGACGCTGGGGGTGCCGGACGAGATTGCCGGGGGTCAGCAGAAACGAAACGTCTGTCATTGCGCGTTGGGCTTTCGGCCTGCGTGGCCTCTCCGTATCGGTCCGGCACGATACCATAATCCGATGCAGGCACAAGGAAGTCCCGCCACCTGGCCCGGGCCCGCCCTGCCTGCGCCTGCGCGCAGGATCCGGGCCGGCGCGAACGCCCTGACTGGCCGCTGTTCCCGGTTCACTGCCCTCCTGATGACCCCTGTCGGGCACGCCGCGGACCACGGACGGCAATGCCGTTCCGGCCGATGGCCCGGCAATGCGCCGGGCCGCGACGCAAGGAAGTCAGCTCCTGACCGCGCCCTCTGCCGTCACCAGATACTTGAAGCTGGTGAGCTGGGTCGCGCCGACAGGGCCGCGCGCATGGAGCTTTCCGGTAGCAATGCCGATCTCGGCCCCCATTCCGAATTCGCCCCCGTCAGCGAACTGGGTCGACGCGTTCCGCATCAGGATCGCGCTGTCGAGGTTCCGGAAGAACCTCTCCGCCGCGCCGTCATCCGCCGTGATGATGCAATCCGTGTGCGACGAGCCATGGGTGCGGATGTGCTCGATGGCGTGGTCAATCGACTCGACGACCTTGGCAGCCATCTTCATGTCCAGGTACTCGCGGCCCCAGTCCTCGACGGCCGCGGGAACGACGCCCTCGACGGCTTGTGCGGATTCGTCCCCCCTGACCTCGACGCCAGCTTCCAGGAGCGCCTTGATCACGGGCCGTCCAACCGCGGTGAAGGCATCCTTGTGGACCAGGAGGCATTCGGCCGCACCGCAGATTCCGGTACGCCGGGTCTTGGCATTCAGGACCACGCGAAGGGCGGTTTCCTTGTCGGCGGCCGCATCGACATAGACATGCACGATCCCTTCAAGGTGGGCAAAGACCGGAACCCGGGCCTCCTGCTGCACGACGCTCACGAGACCCTTTCCGCCCCTCGGCACGATGACGTCGACATGATCCGTCATGCGCAGCAATTCGGATACGGCGGAGCGGTCGCGGGTCGGAACGCGCTGCACGGCGTCCCTGGGCAGGCCTGCGGCATCAAGGCCGTCCAGGAGGCATGCGTGAATGGCGCCAGCGGAATGGAAGCTCTCGGAACCGCTGCGCAGAATCGCGGCGTTCCCGGACTTCAGGCAAAGCGCGGCCGCATCCGACGTGACATTGGGCCTGCTCTCGTATATGATGCCGACAACGCCGAGCGGCGTCCTGACGCGCTTGACATGCAGCCCGTTCGGCCTGTCCCACTCGTCCATGACCTCGCCCACGGGATCGGGCTGGGCAGCCACTTCGCGCAGGCTGTCACAAATTCCCTTGATGCGACCCTCATCCAGCAGGAGCCGGTCCATCATGGCCGCCGAAAGACCCTTTTCGTGACCGCAGGCGATGTCCTCCGCATTTGCGGCGATGATCTCCTCACGACGCTTCCAGACAGCATCGGCGGCGCTTTCGATGGCGACCCGCTTTGTCTCGGACGACGCAACTGCAAGTTCCATGGCGGCAACCCGGACACGTCGGCCAATGTCCGCCATGACTTCCTGGACATCCGTGAGGTCTTTCATTGCTCGCTCCTTTCCGGCATCGGCAATCGATACATCTCCCCGATGCAATTGTCCAATCTGCGCTCAGATCGCCATGTCGTCCCGGTGCACGAGGGCCGCTCGTCCCGGATAGCCCAGGATCGCCTCTATGCGGCCAGATCGTTCACCCTTGATCCTGTCCGCCTCGTCCGACGTGTATCGCGTCAGGCCAACTCCCAGCCGCGATCCGTCCGGTCCAAGGATCACCACTGGCTCGCCCCTTCCAAAGGTGCCTGACACGTCGGTTACGCCCGCCGGCAAGAGGGACTTTCCGCCAAGCAGCGCGGGCACGGCGCCCGCATCGACATGGAACTCGCCCTTTGGCTTCATCGCCGCAATCCACCGCTTTCGCGCCGCCTGCGGATCGGTCTCCGCTGCAAACCATGTCGCCGACGCGCCATTGGCGAGAGATTTCAGCGGGTTGAGAACCGATCCTTTCGTGATCGCCATGGCCGCCCCACCTGCAGCGGCAGTCTTGGCGGCAAGAATCTTGGTCTTCATGCCCCCTTTCGCCAGCCCGGTTCCCGCATCACCTGCCATCGCTTCGATTTCTGGCGTAATGCTGTCGACGAAGTCGATGCGTCGAGCGTTCGCATCGGTCTTCGGGTTGCAGGAATAAAGTCCGTCGACGTCCGAAAGAAGCACCAGGACATCCGCCCCCACCGTGACTGCAATCTGGGCGGCAAGGCGGTCGTTGTCGCCGAAGCGGATCTCATCCGTGGCAACGGTGTCGTTCTCGTTCACGATTGGCACGGCCCCGAGACCCAGGAGCTGCTCAAGCGTCGCCCGGCAGTTAAGGTAGCGCCGCCTGTCGGCGCTGTCCTCCAGCGTGACGAGCACCTGCGCCGTCGAGATTCCGAACGGCGCAAGCACCTCTTCGTAGGCGCGCGCAAGGCGAATCTGTCCGACCGCTGCTGCCGCCTGGCTTTTTTCCAGGGGCAGCGTTCCGTCAGGAAGGCCAAGGGTCGCCCGCCCGAGCGCGATCGCGCCCGACGAGACGAGCGCGACGTCCTTTCCGTCCCTCTTCAACCAGGCCACGTCCTCGGCAAGCGAGTTCAGCCACGACACACGCAGCTTGCCGTCCTCGACCAGGAGGGCCGATCCGACCTTGACCACGGCACGCGATGATTCGCTCAGGGATGCCATGCTGCCAGTTCCTTGGTCTCGTCCCGCGCGACCTGTTTGCCTTCGTCGATCCGGCACTGGAGCGCACGAAGCACATCCTGCACTCCCTCGCGACTCACGCCGGAAACCTGCATGACTGGTCCGGCAACAGCTTCCAGTTCCCTTTGCCGCGCATCTCGATCGGCCTCCGCCAGCGCATCGATCTTGTTGAGCGCGGTGATTCGGGGCTTCGCTGCCAATCCTCGCCCGTATGCCTCGAGTTCACGGACAACGGTTCTCCAGTCGCCCGCAACGTCTTCGGCGGTGCCGTCGACAAGATGCAGCAGCACGGAACATCTCTCGACATGGCCAAGAAACCGGTCACCGATTCCGCGTCCTTCATGGGCACCCTCTATCAGGCCGGGAATGTCGCCGAGGACAAACCCGTCGTCATCCACGGCGACCATGCCAAGGCTGGGGTGAAGGGTTGTAAAGGGATATTCGGCGATCTTGGGGCGCGCGTTGGAGGTTGCCGCCAGAAAGGTCGACTTGCCTGCGTTTGGAAGTCCCAGAAGTCCTGCATCCGCAATGAGCTTCAGCCTGAGCCAAATCTCTCGCTCGACTCCAGCCTGGCCCGGAAGGGCCCGACGCGGAGCCTGGTTGACCGAGCTCTTGAAATGCACGTTGCCGAAGCCGCCATTGCCTCCCTTGGCCAGACACGCACGCTGGCCGACCGTCGTCAGGTCTGCCAGTACCGATTGCTGGTCCTCGTCCAGGACCTCCGTGCCGACCGGCACGTGAAGGGCAATGTCGGCGCCGTTCTTTCCTGTTCGTTGCCGTCCCATGCCATGCTGGCCGTTCTGGGCATGGAAGTGCCGCCGGTAGCGAAAATCGATGAGCGTGTTGAGCCCGTCGACCGCCTCGACCCAGACGTCACCGCCCCTTCCGCCGTCGCCGCCGTCCGGACCACCGAACTCGATGTATTTCTCGCGACGGAAGCTCACGCATCCTGCGCCTCCGGAACCTGAACGGATCGTCACACGTGCGAGATCAAGGAACTTCATTTCGAAATCCTCAGGCGCTTCCCTCAACGGGAAACGCCATTCTGCGCCGCATCACCCAAGACGCCTCAAGTAGGTCCAGGTCGGAACGGTCGTGCCGCGCGCCACGGAATACGTCTCAGCATCACCAAGATACTGGAAACCCGTGTTGCGCAACACCCGGTCCGATGCCGGGTTGTCCTGGAACACGCTGGCAAACATTGTCTTGTCGTTGTGAGGATTTGCGTCGATCAGGGCTTGCAACGCTTCCGTCGCCAGGCCGGTGTTCCAGAACACGGGTCCGACCCAGTACGAGACTTCCGACTGCTCGCGATCCATCTGCTCGAGACTGATGAGTCCCAGCACCGCGCCAAGGCCGACGGGCTTGCCGTCCAGCGCCCAGACATCCTCCGTCCTGTCATCAGCGAGCGCGCGCTCCACGAATGCCTCTGCGCCCCCAGGCGGCTGCGGATGCGGAATGTTGCGCGTCATTCTTGCCACGCGGGCGTCAGCCGCGAAGAGCTCCAGGTGCGCCGCGTCCGAACGGCGCAGCGGACGCAGGATCAGACGATCCGCCTGAATCACGGGCTGGCTGGTTATCGTATCGAGTTTCACCGGTCGCTCCTCCCTGGTCCCAGGCAGATCGTCCGCGACCCATGGAACGATCAGCCTCTAGTCAAATGGGTCTGCCAACGCATTGGCGCAACCGACACCCCCAAAAAACGAAGGGGCCGGTGCATGTGCCGACCCCTGAACGCCTTGAGTGCGTCGTCGGCTACTCCGCCAGGCCTGCCTTTGGATGCACCGAGATGAAGGTGCGCCCCATGAAGCCCTTATGAAACGCCACGCTGCCCGCAACGGTGGCGAAGATCGTGTGGTCCCTCCCCATGCCGACGCCCTCGCCCGGCCACCATTTTGTGCCGCGCTGGCGAACGATGATGTTTCCGGGAATGACGGCCTCTCCGCCGAATTTCTTCACGCCGAGCCGTCGTCCGGCCGAATCCCGGCCGTTTCGGCTGGATCCGCCAGCTTTCTTGTGTGCCATCCCGCTTACTCCTTTCCGGACGTCAGGGCCTTGGCCTGGCCAACCCAGTCGTCGCGCTCGATTCGGCCCTTGAGGGCCAGTTCTTCGCTGATCTCCGCGACTTCATCGGCATTCCAGGCGGCGATCTGTGCATACGTTGTGATGCCGGCATCGTTCAGCTTCTTCTCGAGGGCCGGGCCCACGCCGGCGAGCTTCTTGAGATCGTCCTTCTTGGCTGCCTTCGCGGGCGCATCCGTTCCCTTTGCCGTCGGTTCAGCCTTGGCCTTTGGTTCGGGTTTCGTTGCAACCTGCGTTTCGCCCTTTTGGTCCTTGGCCTTCTTGGCGGGCTTCCTCGGCTTCGCCGCGACGTCCGCAACTTCCGCGGCGGACCGGGCGCCCACGGCGGGCTTCACGCCCGACTGTCCGGCCCCCGTCTCGATGATGTTCGTCACGCGGACGAGCGTCAGTTTCTGACGATGTCCCTTGGTGCGCTTCGAGGAGCTCTTGCGGCGGCGGCGGACGAAGTTGATGACCTTTTCGCCCTTGATCTGGTCCACGACCTCGGCCTGCACGGCAGCCCCGTCGACCAAAGGCGTGCCGACATTCGCACCAACCATCAGGACCTCGTTGAACTGAATCACTTCGCCGGCGCTGGCAGCGAGTTTCTCCACGCGGAGCATGTCACCGGCCTTGACCCGGTACTGCTTGCCGCCGGTCTTGAGAACCGCAAACATCTGCTTTCCTTCCATCTTCCCGCGTTCTTCGGCCCCGGTCGCTCCGGCGTTCTGGGCATCTGCCGCCTCGAACTGCGCGCCCGATGAGGGCGTCATTCAAGCATCAATGGCGGGCATCGCCCGCCAGAGGCCCGGCTTATCGTCGGCGACGCCCCGCAAGTCAAGCCCCTCGTTCGAAATGCCCTCGGCAATCGCAGTTGGAGGAATCACCCGATCGATTCGATCCTCGGACCCGGCTCCTCGGATGTCTTTCCCGATTGCGCGCCTTCCGCAAGCGGCCGTCCTCGCACCGAACCAGGTCCGGCATGCCTGACGACCGGGCCCGAACCTTGCCTATCGCCGGGCATTCGGCAGTGCCGCGACCCGAGCCCCTTCATCACGGAGACGATGGCGGTGTCCAATCGCGCTTTCGCCGAGTTGCGCGTCCGGCGACATTGCTGCCAGCGCCAGGGCCTTTGTCGGAATCCGTGTCGATCTTCATGAGCAGCGGGGGGAGCAGGAAGAAGTCGGCGAAGAGCGCGAGGGCGATGACGAGCGCCGTGAGCCTGCCCATCCCGGCGTTGATCTCGAAGCTGGAGAGGCTGACCACGACGAAGCCGGCCACGAGCACGAGAGAGGTCGTGAGCAGGGCGCGGCCCACGGTGCGGAACGCGACGCGAACCGCGTCGGGGGGCGCGCATCCGAGCTCGCGTCGGGCGCGCCGGTACTTGCTCAGGAAATGCACCGTGTCGTCGACCACGATGCCAAGCGTCATGGCGGACACCATCGACCGCACCTGTGGTGCTAAGGCATTGAAATATAGTTTTATTTTTCTCTAAAAATCGCGGTTTCGGGTGGAATGGTACGTGTTTCCTCCCGTTCCCGCAACCGGAAGGAGGAAGGGAATCATGTCAAGGATTCGACTCACCGACGCGAGGGTCCGCGACCTGCGTCCGAAGAAGGCCGCCAGGAACGTCCGGGACACCGTGCTCCCGGGGTTCGGCGTCAGGGTCCTGCCGAGCGGCGGGAAGCGCTATTTCCTTCACCATCAGCACGAAGGCCGACGCACGTGGAGGATCGTCGGCGATCCCGACGGCATGACGGTCGCCGAGGCGCGGGACAAGGCAAGGGGCACGCTTGCCTCGATCCGATCGGGGCGGCCGGCCTTGGAAGATGAGACGCTCTTCGAGGCCGTGGCGGAAACGGCGTTCCGTCGGCACGGCAGGAACTGGAAGCGGAGCACGCTCGCGAAGAACCGGAACTATCTCCGGAAGCAGATCCTGCCCTGGTTCCGGGGACGGCAGATCGCGGAGATCACGTCGCAGGACGTGCGCGACTGGTTCGCCTCGATGCATGCGACGCCGGTGTCTGCGGACAGGTCCATGCCCGTGCTGTCGGTCATCATGAAGGTGGCCGAGGCCGACGGCCTGCGCCCGGAGGGCAGCAACCCGTGCGTGGGGATCAGGAGGTACAGCAGGCTGAACCGGGACCGGTTCCTGTCCGATGCCGAGTTCGGCAAGCTCGGCAAGGCGCTGCGCGGGACGAAGCCGTCGCCTGCGGTCTCGATCATCCGGCTCCTTGCGCTGACCGGCTGCCGGTCGAGCGAGATCAGGACCCTTCGCTGGAAGGACTTCCGCGACGGGCACATCCATTTGCGCGACAGCAAGACGGGTCCCCGCACCGTTTGGCTGTCGTCGGCGGCCCGCGAGGTACTCGACGGCATTTCCCGCACGTCGCCTTGGGTCTTTCCCGCCGAAAGGATCGAAGGTCCGATGCCGAGGATGACGCTCATCAACGCGTGGGCCGAGATCCGGAAGGAAGCCGGCCTGAAGGACGTTCGCCTCCATGACACGAGACATTCGTACGCAAGCGTTGCGATATCGAGCGGAGAGACTGTCCCCGCGGTGGGTCGGCTGCTCGGGCACGCAAATCCGGCAACCACGCTCAGGTACGCCCATCATGCCGAGGCCGACGCCGAGAGGGCCGCCGTCGCGATGGGCGCTGTTCTCTCGGAGAGGCGGACATGACCCGGGTCCGGCTGACGGATGCACGCGCGGGGCGGCTGAAGCCGTCCGCGAGCGAATACTCCGTTCACGACAAGATGGTTCCGGCCCTGTGCGTCCGCGTCTATCCGTCCGGCACGAAGACCTGGACCTGCGCCATCGGCGGAAGGAAGGTGTCGCTTGGCCGCTGCGGCCTGGTTTCCGTCGAGGACGCGCGCCGGGAAAGCCTCCGGCTGCTGGCCGAAGGGGTGGCCCCGGCCAGGGACGTGCCGACCTACCGGGAGTTCGCCCTGGGCGTCTGGCGAGAGTCCTGGTCCGGAAGATGCAAGCCGTCGACGATCCGCGGACGGGATTGCGTCCTGAAGAGCAGGATCCTGCCCGCGTTCGGGTCGCTGCGGCTCGACCGGATCACGCGACAGGACGTCCAGAACTGGTTCGACGCCTACAGCGCGTCCGCTCCCGGCGGCGCGAACTTCACCCTGCAGATCCTTCGCCAGAGCCTGAATTTCGCCATGGAGCGCGGCCTGATCGATTTCAGCCCGGCAGCATCCGTGCTCCGGAACCGGCGGTCGAGGCTCTCGCGGTTTTTGTCGCGGGACGAGATTCGGCAACTGAACGCCGCGCTTGACATGCATGCCGGAGGCCCCGGTAGCGTACAGGCCGACATAGTCCGTCTTTTGCTTCTCACCGGCTGTCGCAAAGGCGAAATCGTCCGCCTGAAAAGGCGCGAGGTCCACGGCGACCGCCTCAGGCTCGACGACGGCAAGACGGGTCCGAGAACGGTGTTTCTCGGTCCCGAGGCCCGCGAGATCGTGGACAGGCGGATGGCCGCGCCCGGAGAGTTCCTTTTCCCCTCTCCGGTGAGCCCGTGGAGGCCGATCTCCGGAAACCTCAAGCTCTGGGACAGGATCCGGCGCGAGATCGGCATCGAGGACGTGCGCCTGCACGACCTGAGACGTAGCTTCGCGAGCCAGTGCGTGATCGAAGGCGTTCCCCTGCCGGTCGTGTCGAGGCTGCTCGGTCACCGCCATCCCTCGATGACTCTTCGGTACGCGAATGTCGCGGACCGGGACGTCGAGGCGGCGGCGGAACGGGTCGGGGCGCGGATTTCCGGGCTGCTGTCGCGTGGCCGGACATGCCCGATGCCTGGAGCCGGCCCGGATGCCGGCACGACACGCTGAAGCGCATCGGGATCGCGCTTCCGAACCTTTCAGCCCGTTCGGGCGAATGATGGCGAAAGGCGATACACGGCTGGCACTGACGGCTCGCGAGCAACAGCTTCGGGC
>VXPN01000522.1 GCA_009839535.1 Boseongicola sp. SB0662_bin_57
GGATCGCGCGCATCGAGGATTCTGCATTCCTGTCAGCAATTGTAACCGGGTCAAAGTGTTCGCTCTTGCTTTCGGCGGTCAGATGCCGTGCGCGGAAGTGGCGCAAAGTCTCCTCCCGCGCGGCATCGGCCAGACGCTCGGCCACGGACCAGAGCTCAACGCTTTCCGTGTCGCCTGCCGGCATTGGCCACCCCCTGAGTGCATGCCCAATGCGGCGTATTCCGCAGACCTTGCGCCGTCAAGCCTCGCTTCTCCGTTACAAGAGGCAAATCGGGGCAAGGCGTTCTGCACGGTGTTGCCAATCGCAGATCCACGGTCAAGTGCATGAAATTTCAGGATAGTGCCCACGACGGCCCGCGATGGGCCTGGCAACCAGTCGAATCCCCCGGTTCTGGCGGCGAATGCCGTGACGGACCTGCTCCGGATGGCCAGCGGATGCAGACCTGCCGACGCAGGAAATGCGGACCGGAGAGTGGTCGCGTGAACAGCGAAAGACATCCTGGCATCGGACCCGCTGCCAGATGACGTGCCATTGGGTGGCAGACTGGTGGAGGTTCATTCCTTGTCGAGTTTGGCTGCGGCAGGCTGGACGGCCACCTCAATTGCTTCAAGGAAGACCCGGCCGATCAATTCGACCCGGCGCAACAGGTCGATGCGTGCTTTCGCTGCATCCAGTTCGTGGACGGACAGAATATGGGGAACAAGCCCGCAGCCGTCGGCAAGCGCCACGATCATGACATCCTTCGGATCCGGGATCGAATCGGCGAGCAGCGCCGACTTGATCCGCCCAGTCAGCCCGCGTTCCGTCGCCTCATCCTTGAGCAAGTAATGCCTTGTCCCGAATATCCCCAAGTAACGATCGTCGCTGAGTTCCAGAATGCGGTTATCGATCAATCGCGTCAATGCCGTGTTCCGAATTTCGTCAGCGTGCCGGGTGGCGTGTCTGACCCAATGAAGAGCGTCGTAGGTCCGGTCGGCACGAGCAATCTCGGCGAGCAACGGATCCAGCAATTGATCTCCCACGGGCGTGAAGTCGATCACGAACAGTCGCTGGGCATCCGTGTCGATGCGATGTTCCAGCGCCAGATCCATCAATACAGCGCCGCCCAACGCGTACCGAACAGACCATTCGGGCGCTCGCGAAAGCGCCCCATGGTCGTCTCGGAGCAAAAGCAGGAGTTCCTCGGCGAGTCTCATCAGTCTGCACCTCCCAGGAACATTGCCGCCAGAAGGTAGTAGAACATCACCGCGATCGCCGCACCTACGGGAAGCGTGACAACCCATGACACGAAAATCGTGCGGACCACGCCGAATTCCAGTTCACCGACGCCGCGCGCAAGGCCAACCCCCAGCACGGCGCCCACCAGCGTCTGGGTCGTTGAAACTGGCAAACCGGTGCCGCTGGCCACCACGACCGTCGACGCGGCCGCAAGTTCGGCGGCGAATCCGCGGCTGGGCGTGAGTTCGGTGATCTTCCGGCCAATCGTGGCCATGACCCGGTAGCCGAATGTTGCCAGTCCGACCACGATGCCGCCCGCTCCCATGAGCAGGACCCAGACCGGAACCGCTGACTTGGCGGCCACTCCGCCTGTCGCCACCACTCCGATAATCGCCGCGACGGGTCCGATCGCGTTGGCGACATCATTGGAGCCGTGGGCGAACGCCATGCCCGACGCAGTGACGATCATCAGGATGCCAAAAACCCTCTCCACATCGTCAAAGCGCGACTGCCTTCCTGTCGGGAACTCAAGACTCGGGAAACCCAACCGATAGACCAACACGCGGCCGATCATGGCGATGATGCCAGCGACCATCACGGAAAAAATCAGGGCGACCGGCATGCTCAGGTCCAATCCGACATGCTTAAGGCCCTTGATGAAGGTCACGGCCGAAGTGATGAACACTGCAGCAAAGATGTAGACGGGAACATAGCGGCACGCAAAGTAGGCTGGATCGCTCTTGTCAAAGATCAGGCGCTGCACGCTAAGCACGAGGCAAAACGAGATCACTCCAGCAAGAACAGGGGTAACCACCCAACTCGCGGCAATGACCGCTACGTCCCACCAGTGCACGGCCTCAAAGCCGATCGCGACCACGGCAAATCCGATTATGGCTCCGACGATCGAGTGTGTCGTTGACACTGGCCAGCCAAACGCCGACGCGACCGTCAGCCAAACGGAAGCCGCAAGAAGCGCTGACAGCATGCCGACAACAAGGAGATCCGGGTCATGCTCAAGTGTTTCCGCGTCGATGATGCCCTTGCGAATCGTGGAAGTCACCTCGCCACCAGCCAGAAATGCCCCGAGGAATTCGAACACTGCGGCGATCACGATCGCCCCACCGACAGTAATTGCACCAGATCCAACTGACGTCCCCATCGAATTCGCCACGTCGTTGGCACCGATGGCCCAAGCCATGTAGAGTCCGGCGATGATCGCCATGGCCAGGATGACAACGAGACTTACATCCATGGAACGCGACTCCCGGTCCACGGCTTGCGCAACAGAGCATGTGCGATCGGGTCTGGCAGTGGGCGGAGTCCTGCACTTGACACCAGCCCCTCGGCAACTTGATCCCGGGTCATGCAGTTCGACCCAACATGATTCAAATCTCGGAATTCCAGGAATACATCGTCAAAGCCGAGCCGCCGGCGCCGCCCAGAACAAAAGCGGCAGCCTTGGCGATTTTGATCGTGAACATTTTCCGCAAAGGGTGAAGCGCATGGATCTTCCTGCTGGTGAACGAATTCAACTGGTCAATTCACATCCTGCATTTTGTTCCGGGATGACGGGGTCGGCAACGCCCCGCCAAGCCAGCCGCACGCCAGACATGCTGACGCTTTCTCAAAGTGCAATGGCGGCTGGTTCATTGTCAATCGACGTCCCGAAATGCCCATGCGGGCGCGAGGACTTCCGGAACTTCGGCACCGCGCAACGAATTTGCAGGGTCGCAGGCAGGCGAAGCATCTTGCCAGGTGCCCGCGTGCGCGCGGAACCGGAATGAGAGCGAATGGCCTTTTGCCATCTGAAGGTTGAAATTTACGCCGATTTTGCCATATTGCCTTTCGAAAGCCGTACTCCGGCACGTTGAGACAGGAAGGAGCACAATTGATGGACAGGTACGACACCATCCATACGACCACGACGGACGCGCAATCGACCGAGATCCACGAAGGTCTGCGCGCGCACATGAACAAGGTCTACGGCATCATGTCCATAGGCATGCTGGTGACGGCAGCCGTGGCTTGGGCCGTTGGCACGAGCGATGCGCTCTCGGCGATTTTCCGTGATCCGATTACCGGAAGCCCGAACATTCTAGGCTGGGTCGCGATGTTTCTCCCGCTGGGAATGGTCTTCCTCTTCGGTGGCATGATCAACCGGATTTCGGCAGCTGCAGCACAAACCTTCTTCTACGTGTTTGCGGCGGCCATGGGTCTCTCGATCTCCTGGATATTTGCCGTCTTCACAGGCATATCGATCGCCCAGACATTCGTCGCGACTTCAGCCGGTTTCGCGGCGCTCAGCCTTTGGGGCTACACGACACAACGCGACCTTTCAGGTCTTGGGTCATTCCTCATGATGGGCCTGATCGGCTTGATCATCGCAATGGTGATCAACCTCTTCGTGGCGTCGAGCGCCCTGGCATTCGCCGTTTCGGTGATCGGCGTCCTGATCTTCGCGGGCCTCACCGCCTATGACACCCAAAGGATCAAGACGGACTACCTGGCCCATGCCCATGCCATGGATCAAGAATGGCTCGAGAAGTCGGCGATCATGGGGGCACTGAGCCTCTATCTCGACTTCATCAACCTCTTCATGTTCCTGCTACAGTTCATGGGCAGCCGCGAATAGCGGCGCTTGGGAAGTGTTGACATGGGCCGGTCCTTGCACCGGCCCATTCCTTTTCGCCGGGGCGAATTCCGGATGCAAGCACCTCGAAATTGGCATGTTCATGCCAGCGTGCTTGCCTTTTGCGGTCGCGAACAGCAAACTTGATCCGCGAGCATAGGTTGAAGGTCACCGGACCCGCACCCAATTACAGAATTCGTAATCAGGAGAAGGACCGCACCGCAGTCATCGCGTCCGGGCCTTCATGCAAGACAGGAAAGTTCCATGACGAGGCCACTGCCAACGCCCTTCCCCGTGCTCCCCCTCAGGGACATTGTCGTGTTTCCACACATGATCGTCCCGCTGTTCGTTGGACGTGAAAAGTCGGTGCGCGCGCTGGACGAGGTGATGCGGGAAGACAAGCAGATCCTGCTTTCAAGCCAAATTGATCCTGCCAACGATGACCCGGAAGTTGACGGCATCTATGAGGTCGGTGTGCTGGCCAATGTCCTGCAACTCCTGAAGTTGCCCGACGGTACCGTCAAGGTGCTGGTTGAAGGGCGAGACCGCGTACGCATCACGAAGTACCTGGACAACGACAGCTACTTCGAGGCGCACGCCGAGGCGCTGGAAGAAGAAGACGGCGACAAGGCTGCCATCCAGGCTCTGGTCGGCTCGGTGGCAAAGGAATTCGAACGCTACGTGAAGGTCAGGAAGAACGTCTCCGAAGAAGCGCTGTATCAGGTCTCGGAAAGCAAGGATGCGTCAAAGCTGGCAGATCTCGTCTCAGGTCATCTCAGCGTCGAAATCGAGAAGCGGCAGGCGCTTCTGGAAACGCTGTCGGTCGCGGAAAGACTCGAGGCGGTCTACGGCCTCATCCAGGGCGAGCTGGAAGTCCTGCAGGTGGAGAAGAAGATCAAGACCCGCGTCAGGTCCCAGATGGAGCGGACGCAAAAGGAATATTACCTGAATGAGCAGATGAAGGCCATTCAGAAGGAGCTTGGCGACGGCGAGGACGGTTCAAACGAAATCACCGAAATCGAGGAGAAGATCGCCGGCACGAAGCTTTCCAAGGAAGCCCGTGACAAGGCGGAGGGCGAACTGAAGAAGCTCAAGTCCATGTCGCCGATGAGCGCCGAAGCGACTGTGGTACGCAACTACCTGGACTGGATGCTTGCGATTCCGTGGGGCGTGAAGTCCCGGGTCAAAAAGGATCTGGGCCGAGCGCAGAAGGTTCTCGACGGCGATCACTACGGATTGGAAAAGGTCAAGGAACGAATCGTCGAATACCTCGCCGTCCAGCAGAGGGCCAAGAAGCTGAAGGGGCCGATCCTCTGTCTCGTCGGACCACCGGGCGTCGGAAAGACCTCGCTCGGAAAGTCGGTGGCGAAGGCAACCGGCCGCGAGTTCATTCGCATCAGCCTTGGCGGCGTGCGTGACGAGGCGGAAATCCGCGGGCACAGGCGAACCTACATCGGTTCGATGCCCGGCAAGATCATCCAGGGCATGAAGAAGGCCAAGACCGTCAACCCGCTCATCCTGCTCGACGAGATCGACAAGATGGGACACGACTTTCGGGGAGATCCCGCGTCGGCGATGCTGGAAGTCCTGGATCCCGAGCAGAACTCGACATTCACCGATCACTACATGGAGATCGAGTACGATCTCTCAAATGTCATGTTTCTGACGACCGCGAACACCTACAACATGCCAAGCCCCCTTCTGGACCGGATGGAAATCATTCCGCTTGCGGGCTACACGGAAGACGAAAAGCGCGAGATCGCAAAGCAGCATCTGCTTGAAAAGCAGACCAAGGGCCACGGCCTCAAGGCGTCCGAATTCGAGCTGTCGGAAGAGGCCCTCACCGAAATCATCCGCACTTATACGCGCGAAGCCGGTGTCCGGAACCTTGAACGCGAGATCGCGAAACTTGCGCGCAAGGCCGTGACCCGGATTGTTAGGAAGGAAGACAGGAAGGTCGTTGTGACTCCAGAAAGGCTGGAAGACTTCCTCGGCGTCAAGAAATTCCGCTACGGGCTGGCCGAGAAGTCCGATCAGGTGGGCGCCGTCACGGGCCTCGCCTGGACCCAGACCGGAGGTGACCTTCTGTCGGTGGAGGCCCTGACGCTTCCCGGAAAGGGAAGAATGAAAACAACCGGAAAGCTTGGCGACGTGATGAAGGAGTCCATCGACGCCGCTTCGAGCTTTGCGCGGTCAATCGCGCCGTCAATCGGCGTGCGGCCAACCCGGTTCGACACGATGGACATCCACGTTCACGTGCCGGAGGGCGCGACGCCGAAGGACGGCCCGTCGGCGGGCATTGCGATGGTCACCTCGATCGTTTCGGTGCTTACGCAGATTCCTGTCCGAAAGGACATCGCAATGACCGGCGAGATAACGCTGCGCGGCAACGTCCTGGCAATTGGCGGCCTGAAGGAAAAACTGCTGGCCGCCCGTCGCGGCGGCGTCTCCACGGTCTTGATGCCGGAAGAGAACGAGAAGGACCTGCCGGAGATCCCCGACAACGTGAAGGATGGATTGACGATCATTCCCGTCTCGACGGTATCCGAAGTCCTGAAGCACGCACTTGTCCGGCAGCCGGAGCCTATCGACTGGGACGAAGAGGCCGAGCAGGCCGCACTGGCCCAGCGCGCGACGGCGGCCCGATCCGGCGAAACCGGGGTAATGACCCACTGAAACAAGCTGGCCGAGCCCTTTCTCGTCGCGGCGGCGCGTCCGTCATTCGCTGAACCGCGGGCAACGGTTTCTTTGCAATGACATGACTGCTGCAATCGCAGCTTGGGCGGCGATGGCGAATTGGTCGTGCTGCAGCGCACGCATCAGACAGGGTTGCCCGACTCCTCAGCCTGAAGTTGGAACACTGACGGATCCGCACCGGAAATCTCGGCCGACTTGGCCAGTTCCTGGACGTAGGATCGGGCCTTGCGGACCCAATCCGCCTTTTCCATGGCGTCGGAAATCTTCTGGCGAACGGCCTCGAACGGCAGCACGGCGCCCTCGTCGACTGCATCCATCCGGATGATGTGCCAACCGTGCCGCGTGAGAACTGGCTCCACCGTGACGTCGCCTTCGGAAAGCTGGCGCAGAGCTGCCTCGAACTCGGACGCGGTCTCTCCCGGCCCGAATTGGCCGAGCTTCCCGCCAGTCGCCCGCGAGTTGCAATCACTGTCCGCGGCGATTCGGGAAAAGTCCTGCGGGTTGTCACGAACGCGACTCGCCAGTTCGAGCGCCCGGGCCTGCGCCTTCGCCCGACTGGTCTCGTCGTGCGAATCACAGGCCACGAGAATGTGCGACACTTCCCAAAGAGGCGGTGTACGAAAGCGAGACGGATTGCGCTCCCATTCCGCGCGGACAGCCGGCGCAGTCGGAGCGTCAGGTTCAAGAACGGTCTCAAGAAGTTGTCGGATCAATGCCTCCTCATCAGTTTCGAATCTGTCCGCTCCAACTTCGGCCGGTTCCGGCACGAGCCCCCGCCGACTTGCCTCCTGCAAAAGGAGCGTGCGCACTGCCAAGGCGTTGGCCGCCTTGCGCCAGGCGAAGCCGGGCTTGCCTTCGGGAGCGGGGTGGTTCTGTGCCTCCGCGGCAATTGCTGCCTGCGGGACCGTCTCGCCATTGACGACAAGGGGCGGCAACAGGGATGCGGTCATCGCTGTCACTCGGCCGGCCCGGCAGCAGCGCCGGACGCCGGCGCCGACCCGGACTTTGCGGCGCCTTGCCTCGGAGATGCGGACCCCGGGCGTCCTGGCAAGGGAGTGCTGCGGCGCGAGCGCACGACCTGATAGCCAGGGCGCGTCAAGAGGTAGCGGAACGGCACTGCGAAGCCCGACAGGACGTGGACGAGCCGGGTGAACGGGAACACCAGGATGATCACCAGCCCAAGCACCAGGTGAAGCTTGAACACCAGCGCCGCATCCGCGATGTAGCTCGCGGCTGCCGTATCGAAGGTGAAGATGCCTTGCGCCCAGGACATGAACTTCACCATTTCGTGCCCGTCAAGGTGGTCGATCGAAACGAAGATCGTGCCGAGTCCCAGGATCAGTTGCACCAGCAGCAGCGCAAGGATCGCGATGTCCCAGAAACTTGAGGTCTGGCGAATGCGCGGGTCTGTCCATCGGCGATGGAACAGCATTCCGCCGCCGATCAACGCCATCACGCCGGCAATCCCGCCCACGACCAACGCAAGCATCTGCTTGGCGCCATGACTTATGCCGATGAGTTCGAATACCCGGATTGGGGTCAGCAGGCCAACCAGATGCCCAAAGAAGATCACCAGCACACCGACGTGGAACAGAATGGAGCCGATCACCAGCTGCCTTCGCCGCAGCAACTGTGACGAAGATGTCTTCCAGGTGAACTGGTCGCGCTCATATCGCGCAATCGTGCCCATTATCCCTACCCCAAGCGCGATGTAGGGGAAGATTCCAAACAGAAAGTCGTGCATTTGGGCCTCCGTCACTGAGTTGTCGCACCGGACGCCTGGCGTGCCGGTTCATCGATCCGGGCAAGAATGTCCCGTGCCTGCGGGCACCCGGCCCCAGGGTCGGGGCCGAACCGGACCTCGCTCTCCTCCCAGATCTCGTCCAGTGCCTCCAGGTTGTCCGGATCGATTTCGGGCTGTCCGAGCAGTGCCGTGACGGCCGAGCGGTCGGCCTTCGTTCCCGAGAGATCGAGAAGGGCGGCAAACACCCCGCAAAACGGGCTCTTTCGCCGGGCGTGCCTGATGCTCAAAGCCTCGAGAATATGTGCCGCGTCGGCCAGGACTTCCTGCGCCTCCAGGCGAGGACGCATCGAAAGGAACTCCAGGACCACCGGCAAGTGATCGGGCAATTCCGTCGTCGCGAGATCGAACCCCCCTGCGCGGTAGGTCTCGAGAAGCGACACCATTGCGCCACCTCGATCCCTGCTCTCGCCATGGACGTGCTCGAAAAGGTTCAGGGAAAGCGTGCGTGAACGATCAAACAGGCCCACGTACTGCTCCTCCAACTCGTAGATGTCGCGCCCCCCAAGCTCCTGCACCAGCTGCCGCAAAGACCTGCGGGTAGAGACGCTCAGGCGACGGTCCGAGCCGAGAATGTCCCCGAGTTCCTGCATGGCGGCTGTCAGCTCCTGCGTCGGGTAGCTGAGAATGAGGGACAAGGACTTGAGCGTGCGGTCCATCACGTCACCTCCGCAGGCATCTTCAA
>VXPN01000429.1 GCA_009839535.1 Boseongicola sp. SB0662_bin_57
CCTTGACCATCCAGCCCGCGCGGTACCGCTCCACGCGCTGCGCTATGTCGGCCAGGACGTGCGGCGGCATGGCGTCCTTGCCGAAGGCGTCCGCCACGTCCTGGTTGATCGCGTCCAGCATCCACCGGACCGACTTGCCCGCGTTGCACTCGGAACCCGCCCAGGCCAGCGCCGTCTCCCAGAGCGTGACCTGCCGCCCTATCGCGGTCGCGGCCACGCGCGGCTTGCGCCAGTTGAAGGGAATGACGTTGCAAAGATCGGCCATGTAGTGAGGCCGTTCAGCGCCCCAGGTCGTCTCCGCGTCCGGGTGCGTCGGGTTGCGCCCCAGGCCGCCGAACGCCGGATCGGCGTCAAGCCGGTGGTGGAAATACTCGCTCGCCCGCGCAAGCATCCGTTGCGGCGCGGGCCGGTGCGCCTCGAGACGGCCCACCGGATCGGCAAGGCACCAGGTCACGTGCGCCCCGCGCTCGGTCTCTATCCGCCAGTTCCATGCGGGCAGGTCCGCAAGGCCGCCCTGCATCGCCTGGGCGTTGTCGCAGTCGAACGTGAGCGTCGCCCAGGCATATCCGGCGTCCTGGACGTTCACCCACTGATACGCCCAGGCGTGGGTGCAGGACACGCGCCCGGACCATATCTGCCCGGCGCTGCGGCCCTTGTCCCTGATACGCGCGACGTGCGGCCTCACGTGCGCCGCTTTCAGGCCGTGGCCCTTGACCACGAGGGGCGCGGCCACGAGGGGCAGCCTGAGTTGCCGATTTTCCTTGACCTGTCTTGCCCGATTTGCCATTAGGGCCTCGCATGATGATCCGCGCGGGGAGGTGTTGTCGCACCGTTGATCCGCGCGGCATTTTTTTCGGGCATCGATGATCGCGTGTCAACATGTTGTTTTCCGCCAGCTCCGCGGGACACAACATATGGTTCGGCAACGCAGGGGTTCACATTTGAACCCCTTGCTTTCGACCGGGCAGGGGTTCACATTTGCACCCCATGAAAGCGAACCGCCCTCACTTCCACGTCTGGCACCTTGCCAAGGGCAACCGCGCCATGTTCCGCCAGGCGCGGGCGTTCAACACGCGCACAAGCGCCCGCAAGTATGCCGTGAGGCGCGGCGAAGACCCGGCCCGCTTCGAGGTCCGGCAGTGCTTCGATCCGAAATGCGCCCCTAAACTGCCGGACTAGGTGACCACCTGGAGCGGCGGGGGTCGCGGGTCGTTCATGGGATAGTGCAACGGGTTGTCCTCCCCGCCGGGCAGGTGCATTCCGAGCCAGGCCGAATAGAATTGCGCCAGGATTCCCAGGTGATGCAGCGTCCTTTCGTCCGCGTCGCCGCCGTCCATCGCCTTTTGCAGCTCGTCGCAGACCACGCGCGCCCGGTCGGCAAGCATCGTGATCCGCTCAATCGTGGTCGGCTCCGGCTCCCGGTAAAGCGGCCTGTCCAGGATGAAGCCCGCCGCCAGTTTCAGCGCCCGCTCGACAACCTGCGTGTCGCTCGGCCTCTGGCCCGTTTCCAGCGCCATCAGCTCCCGGAGCGTTTCCTCCATCAGGGCCGCGAACGGGTCCGAAACCCGCGCTTGCAGTTTCCGGGTCATGTCCGATCCTTCCGGTTGATCCGGTTCCATCCCGCCGCGATCCCCCCGGAAAGTCAATGATCCCGGCCCGGCCCGCTTGCCAATCGTTTGCCGGGATGGCCCGCGCCGCGATCCCGGCCTTGCCTCGCGGGCCGCGACGGCCCTGCGCCTTCTGACCCGAAAGCAGAATGCGGGGAAAGCGGCGCGGTTGACAGTCCGGTGCCGCGCCCGCAAATTGCACCTGCAAACATTCTTTGGAGTCCGGCCAACCTGGGCCGGGCTACCCGCCGAATAAGCCTGACCCGGCACGGGGTAGCTCCCCTACGCCTTGGCGAATAGGCGGGGACTCTTCACTCCAAAGATGTTTGCAACGGCCCGGCACCCGCCGGGCGGTTTGACGCCTAAGGGAGAAAACCAATGACACGGCAAACAACACTTGCAGCTACAGTTGCGGCAATCGTCCTGTTGGGAACAAATGCAAACGCTAGTTGCCTAACCAGGGCTGGCGGCGGCACCTACTCAATGGGAAATTGGGGAAATAATCCCGCACATCTACAGGCATCTCCCGTGCTTTACCAAAGCGGAAAAAGCGAATCCGATTGGCGTGGTTCTTATGAATTTGCGTTCTCTAGCTGCAACCAAAACGGTAATCACAATTTCAACTACAGGACTAATTATTACAAAGAAGATATTTCGGAAATGCGGGCGTTCTACAAGAAGGAAATTCAAAACTGCCAAAACTGGATGACACAGCTTTATAATTCAAAACGCGGTAGGTTTTGCGAATGAAAAAGACCTTGACCACCGCAACGGTCGCCGCATTCCTTGCGGCGACCGGCCCCGCGCCCGCGGAGCCAACGGTTAGTGAAACTATTCAATGGCTTGCGGATATTCTCCGTGTTGCACCGACGGTTTACGACTCTAGGTCGCGATCAGACGGGAAAAGAGGATACGAAAGCGAGATACTTCTTAACGTCGATTTTTATTCTAACTTATTTATAGTTGAAAAAAGACGTACGTATAGAAGCAATAGAGGCGATTTCGATTATAAATCGAAATCTGAGGAGCGCATAAGTTTCACGGAAATATTTTACCCAACTGAAATAAAAAAGTTTTCTTCGCGGTCAAAGGAAACAGTATACATTATAACCTTTGAATGCCACTCAGGTCGGTATTGCGTTAAGTATAAGGAACGGCGTATTGGAAACCACAAGCTCATTGGCTTGAGGGATATGCCAGTTGCAATCATAGGAATCACCGATGAAGAAATGGCCGGTAGAATTAAGAATGCATTTGACCATCTGATCCGCCTTTCCGGAGGGGCAAAACGGGTCAAAGAAGACCTATTTTAACGAAAGACGGACGGCCAGAAGGTCACCTTGTCCACCGTCTGACCCAGGTCAGTCTGTGCGGGGCGGCAGGCGTTCCTCCAGGATCGCCTCCATGCGATCCAGACGCCCGTTCGTGTCGTATGCCTGCGTTCCCAGCCAGACAAGCCCGGCGACCATCGCGCCGCCGATCAGCTTGATCCAGCCAAGGTTGGTTTCCATCCTTGCAAGTCGCTCGTTGGCGGCAGGCGAAGCGTTCAGACGCTTTTCCAGCCACGCGACTTGCTCCGGCGTGAAGACCTGTTTTCCAGACTCGGCCATGCCTCGAAGATAGACCGCCAGGCCGTCACGTCAACATCGGGTCTGCCGTCAGCATCCGGGACGCCATTCGACCGCGAAAGCAGCGAATGCATATACGTGCCTGCCGCGTTTTGCCGGAAAGAACAAAATTCCGCGCCGGCCACGTCGCCGGCGTCCGAGCTGGACCGGATCCGGCCCGATCCGCCGGCAGATCTCCGGACTCGGCGGAACGCCGTTCCCGTTTTCAGCCCTTTTTCGGAAAATCATTCCTGCGCCGGGAAGCCCGTCGCCCGCCGCGCGTCGGCGTCGCTCATGCCGCCGTCGACCAGGTTCTTGAACGCCCGCGCCCTCACGGCCAGGTCGTCCCTCGAAAGCTCCGGAGTCTCGAAGCTGACCGGCATTCCGAGCTGGTCCGAAAGATCGGCGGCCAGAAGCACGGCCCGCGCCGCGACGCGGTGTCCGAATGTCGAGTGCGCGGCCCGCAGTCCGACGCCGGTTGATCCGTAGATGATTTCCGGGGGCACCCCGCAGGCCGCCAGGATTTGCCTGGGAAGCGCGGCCCGCATGGTCTCCAGGGTTTCCGGGGGCGACGCGCCGATCCTCACCGGGCGGTTGTTGGCGTCGCCCAGGGCGTAGTCTGTCGGAGCGCCGATCAGCTTGGTGTTGCCCGGATCGCCCCGGAACCGGTCGAGCGCCGCCTCAAGCGCCGGAAACAGGCGTTGCCGCGACTTTTCGTCTCCGAAAGCGAAGTCCTTCAGAAGCCAGACGTAGCCCCGCCGCCCGCTCGTTTCGTCGGCAAGCATCGTCTCCAGGTTTCCGGCCAGGCGACCGGTCGGCCCGGCCCAGGGCGGCAGGCCGTCCCAGGCGTTTTGCGGGTGCGCCTGCCAGCGCAGGTTGCAAACGTCGGCGTCGATCAGCGCCTCGTTCGCGCTCTTGCCGGGGTCCAGGTTCCAGGTCGCCCACCATCCGCCCACCGTCCGCTCCATAATCGAGGGTCGCTCCAGGGCGACCATGTTCCCCCGGAGCCGGATCGCCCACCTGGACGATCCGAAGCGCACCAGGTCGCGCATGACCTGGGCCAGGACGCCCGGCGTGACCGCGCCGCCGCCGCCCGTCACCGGCAGGGTCGCGACGTTCAGCGCCCAGGTTTCGGCGCAGGCGTTCACCGCGCCCAGGAAGGCCGCGCTTGCGTCGCCCTTGCCGCCGGTCCGGGCGTCCATCGCCTGGAGCATCAGCTCGGTGTAGCCGTTCGCCTGGTCGCTTTCGTCGGCCCGCGTCTCCCGTCTCCAGGGAAGCCTCATTTCAGAAGCTCCCAGATCGCGGCCTTGTGGCCGCCCTCCCGGACCTCGGCCGTCGCCTGGTGGTACTCGGGATTGCTGACCAGGGCGGCCGCGAAGACGGCCGCGCGGGTGAACTCCCTCACCCCGCCCTTGGTCACGGTCCCCGCTATCGGGTGGAACTCGATTGAAAGATACCGGCGGCCCGCGCTGATCGCCGCCCGGATCGCCTGGGTGGCCTCCGTCTCGATCCGAATCTCGCCCGTCTCCGATCTTGTCGGCAATGCCCGCGCCAGCTCCGGCCCTCGATGGCGGTCCAGGATCGCTATGCCCTCGGCAGGCCAGACGATTGACATGGGCGCAAAGACCTCGGCCCTGCCGCCCCGGGCGGCGCGGCCCTCCTGGATGATGACGCCGCGCAGCGCCTCGCCCTCGGCCCGCAGCTCGATGGCGACGCGAAGCGTTGCCGGTGCCTGTTTGTCTGTCATGGTCCAAACACGTCCTTTCTGCCCGTTCCGGGCCGGTTTTCGCGCCGGAAGGCCGTTTCGAGGTCCGTCCGGCGAAATTTGGCCCTCTCAGCTCGCCGCTCATGGCCGCTAAGGGGTGTCCATAGGGTGAGGGTGCGGGCGACCCTGGCGGCGCTGTGCGGGCCTCTCCGTGGCTCTACGTGACGAACTTGAGCCGCGCGAAGCTGGCTTTCCGGGCGATCACGAAATCCCAATGATAGGCCAGCGTCAGGGCGATCTCGCCCTTGGCAGCGCCGGAATACGGGTCGTAGATCAGGCGACCGCTTTCCCAGACGCAGGCGCAGGCCGCGCCCGCGATCCCGCGCCGCCGCCCGATCACCGCGCCGAACTTGCCGTTGCCCGTCCCGTCCGAAAGCTCGGCCCGGCGACTGAACGTGATACCGGCCTCCCGAAGGAACCTGCCGATCGTCAGGCCCTCGGTCGATCCGTCCACGATCGATCCGTTCCAGAGCGTCGCCGCCGGTACGCTCGCGACGATGTTCAGGTCGCCCTCGTCCAAGGCATAGACCCCGTCGACCAGGGACAGGAGCGCCTGGAGCGTTTCGGGTCCCTTGACCTTGTTGGCCTGGGTAAGGGTCTTTTCGGTCAGGCCGGTCACCTGGGTCAGGCCGGTAATGTCGGCGGTGTCCGCGCTGCCGCCGTCCGCGCCTATGAAGATCGCCCGGTCGACTCCCTCCGTCAGGGCCATTTGCAAGTCGCGGCGCAAGGCAGGCTCCAGGCCGGGCAGGCGCTCGGCGTCCTCGGTCGAGAAGACGGCCCGCACCCCGCCGCGTTTCGGCGTCGCGTCAACCACGCCCACCGTCCAGGCGGCATCCCCGATTGCCGCGCCCTTCTCGGCCATCGCGAAGCCCGCGCCCGCCGTGGTCACGGGGTGGGCCTTTGTCCCTGGAGGGACCGACATCATGGTGACGCCCGCGCGGGCCGCCGCCGTCTCGGCGAAAATCCGGTCAAGCCAGGTCGCCGTTGTCTGCTCGGCATTGACCGTGGTCGTGGCCCGCGTCTCCGGCGCCGGGCCGGGCGCCAGAAGCTCCAGGGGAAACCGGCCCGCCGGAATGCCCAGGGCCGCGTTCAGCTCGGCGGCCTCGCCGTCCACCGACCGGTTTTCCATCGCGGCCAGGGCGTAGGGCACGATTGTCACCGATCCCCGGAGCTTGTCGGCCTCGCGCTGCTCGGCGTCGGGTTCCTTGATCTGCTCGCGTTCCTCGGCTTCCGCGATGATCGCGGCCTCGATCTGCCCTTCAAGCTGCTTGAACTCGCCAGTCCGCCTTTCGACCTCGGCGCTTTCCTCGGCGGTAAGATCGTCCTTGGCGGCCAGGTCGGCCAGCGCCTTGCGATGCTCGCCTTGCTTCAACCGCAGCTTGTCACTTTGTTTCATCCATCAGTTCCTTTTGCAGCGCCGCCCAGTCCGGCGGCGGTTTCAGTTTCTGGCGTTGTCGCCGCTCGTCTGCCGTCTTCGCCTTGTGGCAGGGGCGGCAAAGGCCCTGCATGTTGTCCAGCTCGTCCGATCCGCCCAGGTGGAGCGGCGTCACGTGATCCCATTCCTGGACGAAGCCCAGGCAATGCGCCGGGCGGCGCTCGCCCGCCTTTTCGGCGGCCAGGGCGACGGCGCAGAAAGGCGACCGGGTGGCCGCCAGGTAGCGGCGGCGCTTCGCGGCGACGTGGCCGCTCCTGGCGTCCAGGCGGCCATATGAGCGCCGCCCGGTCACATCACGCCCACGAAGCCGTCGAAAAGCGGCGTGTCGAAACTTTCCTCGCCCAGGCCGCAGGCGATCAGCCAGGCGCTCAACAGGTCGATCCGGCCCAGGTTGTTCTGCTTGGTCAGGAGCACGTTTCCGGCCACGTCGCGCCGCGCCTTGTGCTTGGCAATCGCCGTCACCAGGGCCAGGTTGTCGCGCATGGCCAGGCGCTTTCCGTGAACCAGGCGGGTCAGCGCCCGAACGTCCGCCGAATGCTTCCGCGTCCCTTCCGCGTTCTGGTAGGGCCAATCGACGGCGGCCTGCTGCAGCCAGGTCTTCGCCTCGGCCCGCTTGTAGGGGTCGCTTCCGCAGGCCGCTACGGTCGTCTCCCCCAGGTCCTGGGCGACGTCGGCCAGGAAGTCGGCCACCGGCACGATCTGGCCCGGATAGGTCCGCAGCTCGCCGCGACGGATCATTTGCTCATAGGGCGCGTCGTCGCGCTTGCCGCGATCCTTGGGGCTGGGCTGGTCGCCGAACGCGAGCCAGAACTCGCAGCGCCCGGACTGCGGCCAGACCGCCGCCGCCGCCGTCCCTGATCTTGCCTCCCCGAAGTCGAAGCCGACGAAGGCGCTCCCCCGTCGCGGCGGCAGGTCCGCCTCCTGGACGAAGCACGTCCGCAGGTCGGACGCCGTGATTATCAGCTCGGCCTCCGGGTCAACCGCCTGGTTCAGGTCGAAGGCCCTGAAAGCGGGTTCGTCGGCGGGCGCGTGACGTATCCGCTCCACCTGGTCGCGCATGTATTGCTCTTGCTTGATCGTGCCCAGGCCGGGGTTCGCGGCCCGCCAGGCGGCGGGATCGTCAATCGTGCAGTCCGGCGGCGCGGCGTGAACGTGCGCGACCGTCGCCGGGTTCTCCAGGACCTCGCGGAAAAGCGGCTCGCCGCCCTTGACGCTGATATGGACGATCCGGCCTTGCTTCGCGGAAACCGAACTGCGCAGGCCCGCCAGGAAGGCGCGGCGGCGTTCCGGCATGAGGCCGGTTTCGTCCACGATCACGAGGTCGAAGCCGGACGCATGGCCCGCCGCCGCATCCGCCGCCAGGACCTCGATCCGCCCGCCCGGCCCGATGATCTTGCGCCGCATGAACTTGAGGCCGTCGAGTCCGGACGCGACCGCGATTGCCTCCACCTGGTCGCGCAGCTCGCCCGCCTTGTCGCGGGACAGGCTCGCCAGGGCGATCCGCATTCCGCCGCCTCGCGGTGCGAGCGGCCCGGCGATGAATGCCAGCGCCAGGACGGCGCATATGGCGCTCTTGGCGTTCTTGCGGGCGACCGACAGGGCGCTTTCCGGCGCGTTCCAGGCGTCGCGCAGGAAATCGGCGGCGAAGTCGGGAAGCTCCATCGGCTCCCCGGCGTTCGGATGGCCGGGCGGGATCACCAGGTTTTCCCGCGCCCATTCCTGGACGGCCTGGACGGCGGCGGCAGCGTCGGCGGGCGGCTCGCCGCCGGTCAGGGCTCGCTCAAGCTCGGCCCGTTCAAAGGCGGTCTCGCGCTCGGCCTTTGCCTTGGCGCGGGATCGCTGGCAACGCTCGGTCGGCGTCATGGCGCGGTCGCCCCGGAGCCACCTGGGGCCGGGGCCGGTCTGCGCTGTCTTGGGTTCCGCCTGGTCCAAATCGATTCCGAATCACGCCCGCGAATTGTTACGGGTAGCTTCTTGCTGCCGAGGGGTCCCCCGGATGGCCCGATGGGACCCGCCACCCGTTCAATCAATTGATCGCTTCGAATCGGTCTGTCAGTCAATCGATTTTCAAGTCGCGAACGGATACGTTGACGATTGTCAAAGCGATCCGCAATAAGCTGCGCTTATCGTCGCCGCGACGCCGCCCGATCCGCCGCGATCCGTGCCGCGCGATCCTGCCAGAACCGGCGCGTCTCCGGGTCGCGCATGTCGCCCAGCGCGGGTGACGGCAGGGCGGGCAAAGGGTGTAGGTCGGCGGCGGGATTTTTACACCGTTCGCCCGCGCCCGTCCGGTTCAGTACCGGTTCAGGAGTCGCCGCATTTTCGACCTGATTTTTGCCTAATTTTTGTGCAAAGCCGGGGGCATTAACCGTGTTGGCTTTAAGGCTCAATAGGTCCGAAACGGTACTATCTGCCTTGCGCCGCTTGAGGGTGGATCTTGAAACCCCCAGCCGCACCGCCAGCTCGGCATCCGTCATGTCCGCCGTCGCAGTTCTCCGTTGCGGCCCGTTGCACGGCTTCCCGGCCCGCGCCTTCCCGCCCGCCGATCCGCGCGTGCGCTGGCGCTCGATCCAGGCGGGCTTGTGCCAGCCCTTGACCATCCAGCCCGC
>VXPN01000503.1 GCA_009839535.1 Boseongicola sp. SB0662_bin_57
CCCCCTCGGCGAAGCCCACGGCCCCGCCCGTCGCCGCTCCTGCCGCCGCGCCCTTCACCATCCGCGCAAGGGGCGGAAGCGCCTGGGCGCTCCGCACAGCGCCTCTCGCGGCCATTCCGACCGGAAGCAGCGACGCGCCGACCTCTGCGGCGGTTCCGCCCCAGCCCGTGCGCTCACGTGCGGCGTCGAGATATTCCCGCTGACGGTCACGGCCTTCCGCGTAGGCGGGCAGGTAGTCCTCGCCGCGCATCATCGCGCCGATCCCGGACATGGCCCCCTGCGCCTCGTCCGACAGGCCCATCATCGGGAAGTTGTGGCCGCCGAGGTTCAGGTAGTCGAACACCCTGTCCACGGTTGACATATCCGGCGTCTTCGTGCCGTCGGCAAGAAGATGTCCGGGACCTGCCTTTCGCTGGCTGTCGATCCCCGCCTGGACGCTGGCGAACATGTCATCAAGGCTTGCCATCAGTTCCAAAGCCCCAGCAGCCAGTTCCTGGACTGGTTGTAGTCGTCACTGGCGTTCTTCTGCGCCTGTCTCGCTTGTCTGCGAATGCTGGCGGCGGTGTTTCCCCTGGGTGAAGGCGGCGGACTCTCCGGCGCGATCAGTTCCGCAGCCCTTGCCTTGAGCGCATCCAGGGCCTTCTGGGCTTCGTCCGGCCCCATCACGGAAACGTTCTTCAGCAGGTCCGCCGTGACCGCCTCGATTTCCTCCCTGGTGTTCAGGGAGGAAACGTCCGGCATCACGAATGCGGGCGCGGCCTGCGCGGCTCCTGCATTGCCGAGCGCGTCTGTCGTGGCCGCAAGCGCAGCGTCCGCTCCCGCTTCCATGCCTGCAATCGCGTCCCCGGCCCTGTCCGCCATGCCTCCTAGCACGGACTTCCAGTCGCCGTCGCCTTGGGGAACGTCCATCCGTGGCAGCGTGAACCGGTCGGCGTCGGGATCGCCAAGTTCCCTGAGCCGGTTCCTGACCTTCGATTCCACTTCAGCGCTCGATGCGTTGAACTTCGCCGCGAAGACGGACGGGGAATCCTTGGAAGTCGGAAAGGTCTTGATCAAGCGCTGCGCTTCCTGGTCCGACACGGCGGCACCGGACATGAGCTTGATCATCTGGTTCTGGTAGTTCGTCACGTTGGCATCGAACGTCGCATAGTCATACGACATCTTCCTGGCGTCACCCGGCACCATGCCAGGCGCAAGCCATTCAGCCAGCGAAATCGCCTTTGCCGCCTTCCGTCCCAATGCAGACTGGTTCTGCGGCGACACGCTTTCGTGAACGCGAACCAGGTTGTCGCCCAGGTCGCGAAGCTCCCGGATGTCCTTCTGCGCGTCGGTTTCCGATCCGGTCGTAAGCTCGTTCCGTTCGCTCGTCGGCGGCTCGCCCTCGATCCATCCCTGGGCCATGAGCCGTTCGCCCTTGGCCACGTGCTCCGGGTTGTTCGGGTTCAGCGTCACCGTGTCGCCGGTCTTCCTGTCGAACAGGGTGATGCCGTCCAGCTTCGGCGGATCGCCGTCACCGGCCTTCAGGGCCTTGTCCATCGCCAGGATGTCCGCCTGAAGCTCGCCCGTGACCGTGCCGTCGGCAATGGCCTGGTTGTATGCCGCGACCCCGCCCTCGTTGACGATGGAATACGCGAGCTTCCTGAGTTCCGCCACTCTCGCCTTCTCGGCCTCCGCCCGCTCCAGTTTGGCTTTGCGAGCGGCTTCCTCTGCCGCCAACCGTCTTTCCTGAAGTCCGAACGTCCGGTCGGCGTTGGCCTGCGCCCGGTCGGCCTCCATGTGCGGAAAAAGCGCCTTCATCGTGGCCGCGTCAATCGTGCCGCCCTGGAGTCCCTCCATCACGGCGTCCCTGCCGCCCTCGCCGTAGATTCCGAACGCGGCCTGCAATGCGGCCTTGGCTTCCTCTTCCTTCTTCCGCTTGCGGCGATCCTGGATGCCCGCGCCAAGCCCTGCGCCAAGCTGGCTCAGTCCCTGTCCGATTGCGGAAAAGGTCGGCGGCGTGTAGGCGCTCGAACCGCGTGGGGAAACGTCGAAGAGGGTTGCGGGCATCACGGATACTCCGGTGCCGGGATGTTCCTGCGGAGTTCGGGATGCTGCCGCAGGATCGCGGTCATGGCCGGATCGTTCAGGTCCTTGCTCATCAGTATCCTCGCAAGCTCGCTGACCGGCTCGCCCCTCTTGCTGGAAAGAGGCATCTGGTCGGGATAGCTGTCCTGCTGGTACGGCGCTCCCGGAGCCATGCGGGGATCGTTCATGTCCGGCGACACTGCATCCGACGAATTGACCATGCCGAGAAGCCTGGCCAGCAGCGAGGGCTGGAACTCCTTCATGCCGAGTTCAGTTGCGATGGAAAGCGGGGTTCTTGCTGGCATTTCCTTCTCCTATGCCACGGCCAGTTCGTGATCGACGTGCTTGACGCCGTTCAGTTCCCTGACCGCATCGGGGTGCAGTTGCTCGACTTCATCCGCCATCAGGCCGATTTGCGGCGTGTCGTGCCCCTTGTAGTTGAACACGTAGACGGCCAGGCCGTTGTGCAGCCTGCCGACTGCGCGAATGTTCTCTTTCGCCCTGCGATCTGACAGCAACGCGCCGCCGAGCGATCCGGCAAGGCCGAGCAGTCCGCCCGTCCTCTGCGCCGCCGCGTTCGCACTTGCCGCGTAGTTCGAGCCGGTCATGCCCACGATGTCCGGCGCGGAATGCTGCGGAGCGGCGTAGCCTGGCATTCCGAGCAGTCCGGCAAGCTGGGAGACCTGGCCGAACGGCTCCTGCCGCGAGGTCATTTCCTGGTTGAACTCCTGCTGCTGAATCTGCGCCTCCAAGGCCCGCCGCTGCAACGCCATCTGCGCCTTGTGCTGCTCTTCCTGCGCTCTCTGGCCCCTGAAGCCCATGTCCTGGTCGAACCGGTCCCGGCCCTCGCCCTGAAGCTGCTGCCTGAAGCCCATGTCCTCGCCGAAGCGCTGCTGGCCCTCCTGGCCCAGAAGCCCGCGCAGCCCCATGTCCTGGCCGAAGCGCTGCTGCCCTTCCTGGCCAAGCAGGCCACGGAGGTTGAACGTCTGGTCGAACCTGTCGCGTTGCGCCTGGTCCTGGAAGTTCTGCATGACGGACTGCGAGTCGAAGACCTGCTGGCCCCGGTCGAAGGTCTGCCCGCCACGGTCGAAGATTCCCGCCGCCTCCCCGAACTCCTGCGCCCTGTTGCGCGAAGTCAGGTCGGCCAGCCTCTGGTGCTCCTGCGCCCCCGCCATCACGGAGGCAAGCGAGAGGTCGTTCATCGCCCTGTCACGGCCTTGCTGAAGCCGGTTCAGTTCCTCGTCGTAGGCTTCCGATCCGGGAGCGAGACCCTTCTGCCAGAGCCTGTTCTCAAGGTCCGCCTGCGCCCGCTCGTCGTCGGCCCGTCGCAGGTTCATGGCCCGCTCGTACATGGCGTTCGAGACCGCCTCCCTTTCGGACCCGAAGTCGTCCGGTCCCGACAGGGCGAACCTGTCGGCGATCCGGCCACGCTCGTCCCGCAGCCCTTGCAGGTCGCCAAGCAGGCCTTGGTAGCCCTGCTGCCTGTTCCCAAGCTCCGCTTCGAGGTTCGTGTAGTCGCGAGGGTCGATCTGGACGCCGGGAAGCGAGCCGAAGTCGGTCCTGCGCACGCCTGGCAGGGCGTCGAAGTCGGTCTTTCGGACGCCGGGCAAGGCCCCGAAGTCGGTCTTGCGCACGCCGGGCAGTCCGGCGATGTCCGCCGTGGCCGCCTCGGGCAGCGTGCTCCGGTCGAGAGTTGACGGGGACGTTGACGTGGCGTCCGCCATCCGGCCCAGCAGTCCCTGCGAGTTGCCGCCTGTCCGGGGCCTGCCGTGCCGGGCGATCACGCCGGGCGGCCTTGCGACCACGTTGTCCATGATCCGGTCGCCGCCGGGCCTGGCTCCGGCGCTCGCAGGCTGAGGCCCCGTTTTCACGGGGTCTGGCCGGGTCCGCTTTCCACCCTTTCCGCCTTTGGGGCCTCCGAACCCGCCTTCGCCGGTCGGCTTCCAATCATGAACAACCACGCTCATCTTCCGCCTCCGCCCTTGCCGCCCTTCTTGTCGCTGCGGCTCCAGGACTTCGTTTTCCTGTCCCGCGTCATGTCGATGTAGCTGTCATTGCTGCCTTGGTCCGTCCTCACGCGGCGCGTGTCCTTCGGCGGCACGAAGGTTTCCTTCACGCCCCTGACGAAGCCGCCGATGCCGTCCCCGAAATAGTCCGGGTGGTGGCCGGTATCGACGGACGTGCCGCCGAGGAATCCGGGCCTGCGGGAGCCGTGGTCGGCGCTGCGCTGCCACGAGGAGCCGCCGCCATCGTCACCGCCGCCTGACGACGGGGGAGGAAGGGCGACCGGTTGCGGCGTAACGTCCTTCATCAGTGGCCGCCCGAACGGGCTTGCCCCGGACGTGGCCGATTCCGGCAGGGGCGACCATCCGCCGCCGCCACCGCTGCCAAAGAGCATGGCCTGGATCAGCGGGTGGAACTCCGTGTGCTGCATCCGGTCCGGCGTGCCGACCTCGCCCGTGTAGTAGCTCCGGGCGAAAGGCGTCTGCTGGTGCAACTGGCCCAGCATCGCGTTCTCAAGCGCCGCCTGCCGGTTGATGTCCATCTGCATGGCCGCCGTCTTCACCGGATCAGGCGGCTTCGGCCCTGACTTCTTTCCCATTTTCCTGTCCTCTGCCTCTGTCGGTCCACCGGCATTCCTCCGGGAACATCGACAGGATGTGTGCGTCCGTCTGCCCGTCCCACGCCCGACGCGCCACGCCTTCCAGCCTGAACCCCAGCCGCTCCGCGAGCCGCCTTGCCCGCCGGTTGCGCCGTGACGTGGAGACCCACAGCCGCACGACGCCCATCTGCTCGAAGGGATACCTGAACATGTCCCTGAGCGTCGTCCTGGTGGCCCATCCCGGTCGTTCCTGCACGATGGTCGCCTGCATGGAACTGCCGAACCGGGCGGGGCGGAACTCGTTGAAGACCACGCCGCAGAGCAGTTCGTCGCCCATGCGGACGCCCATGGCGGTGCACTCCCTGAAGTCCTCCGGGGCCATGCCGATCCTTTGCGCCACCCAGGGCACGATCAGGCGGTCGGCTCCCGCGAAGGAGACTGGCCTAGAGGAGTGCATGGGTCGTTTCGCTTATGATGTCGGTCGCGAAGTAGCGCATTCGTGCGCCGGAGGTCGAAGACCTGAGCCGGACGGAGATGGCCGTGCCGTCGCGGTTCAGCGCCTGCCACTCCTGGAGGCTGAACGTGCCTCCGGCCCAATCCGAGCCGGGATCGTCATCGTCGCCCCATTCGGCCTCGTCCCATTCCGCGCCGCCCGTCCTGAGGGAGCTTGGAGCCTCCAGCCCGCCTTCCTCGTTGAAGTCGGTCACGGTTCCGATGGTGAACGTCACGTCGGCGTCCGAGTCGATCAGCGCCCGCGCCAGCGTGAAGCGCTTGTCCATCGCCGTGCCGAGATACTGGAACGCGCCCCGCACGTCGCCCTCGATGGGGTTCCCGTTGTCGTTGGTGCCCACGTTGGCCTCAAGGACGGAGCCGCCCGGCCCGCCGAAGAACAGCCTGTCCTTCCACTGCGCCCAGCAACGTGCGTCCATGCCGACGAACCGGCACCATGCGCCGGTCTGCGTGTTCATGACGTGCTGCTCGCCGCCGAAGGCGGGGACGTTGAACAGGAGCCAGTTGCTGTTCGTGTGGAGAACGCAGTCCCAGCCCACGGTGTCGCCGTGGAGCGCGGCCTTCTCCGTCACGGTGTTGGCGATCTTGGACGACAGGTTGGCGATCTCGCTGGAATGCGCGACACGCCCGGTTTGCAGGAGCCTGGTCACGGGTATGTAACCATCCGTGGTCATGGCCACAAGATCGCCGCCGTATTTTGTCAGCGCCTTGTCGCCGATCAGCCGCCCGATCTTCCAGAGGCCGACCAAATCCCAATCGCTTGAACTGGTGATGTCGGTCCCCTGGTAGACAAGAACGGACCCGTTGTCGAAGAAGATGCAGAGAAGGTCGTCAACGCCTTCGCCTGAATCTATGGTGATGGTGCCAAGCCCGATTGCGTTGCCGCCGTCGGCGTTCACCCGGTCCAGCGCGAACCGTGTCAGGTCGCCCTGTATCGCGCCGAGGTCGCCGTACCAGAGATTGGCCGTGTCCTTTTGCAGGAAGAACAGGCGGCCCTTGAACGGCAGGACCTGGCTCAGGTCCGACGCGCTGAACGGCAATCCGTCCTGCCCGGACGCCTTGGTCCAGTTGTGGTCCGCCGCCATGGTGCCGTCAGGCTGTATCCGCTCAGGCGGGTCCTCGCCGTTGACCATGATGGTCGATCCCGCGAAGTGCGCGAACCGCCAGCGGTCGCTGGCGTAGGAGCCGTCCTTGACGGACTCCGCTGCAAGCGTGGAAACCTGTGACGGGTTCGTGACGTTCCATATCTGCCCGCCGCCCACTGCATAGAGCCTTGAGACGCTGCCGCTCTGGTGCGGTATCAGCGTCTGCACGTAGTCCGTGCCCGCGCCCGTCGCCGACACGCGGCTTCCCCGGCGCAGCACGACGGCCCCGCTTTCGGGAAAGTAGTTGTCGATCTGGATGGCGTATTTCGGCTTCATCGACGCCCAGGCGTCGGCGGTGTTCCAGCCGCCCACGGGAGCCTGTATCGTGTCGCGCTTGCCGAGCGAGTTGCGCGGGCCGAGGTCCGCGCCCTGCAAGGCCGCCCTGTTTATCGCGTATCCTATGCTCATCTGCCTAAACCGTAACGCCGCCGAAGCCGCTGTCAGGGACCTGGCCCTGCAATCCGGCGGCGGGCGTCCGCCCGATCCTTATGGTTCGCAGCCCGCCGTCCTTGGCGAACCGCTTGTCGCGCTCAAGCTCGAACTCGGCCAGTTCCGGCGCGAACGACAGGCCGCGAGACTGCTTGAAGCGCCATGTCAGGTCCTGTTCCACCAGGTCGTCGTCGAACAGGGTCAGGTCGGTGTCCGCCGCGACCCTGCCGCGAAAGACCGTCCGTGACGCATCGGTCAGCCACTGGTTGCTGACGTACTCGATCACCAGGTCCTGCGCCTGCGACGGGACGGGATCGACCCAGAACGCCTTGCCGGTTCCGGCGACGTTGCGCCTGATCCTGAAGTTCGGGGCGATGGACGTGGTTTCCACAAGCCCCGACTTGATCCGCTGCCACTCCGTCGGGCTGAGAGGCCCCCGCGCCTCGCGGTAGGTGTCCCTGTTCCAGACCGTGCCGTCCACAAGCTCCTGGTAGTCGTCCGGGAAGGCGTAGGACGCCTGGCCGGGGACCGTCTGGAACGCGAACTCCCGCGTGAGCACGATCCAGCCCTGGTTGCTCGTGCCCCGCATCTGGGCCATGTTCTTGCAGCCCCGGTTGAGCAGCACGACCATGGCCCGTGCGTGAGGCTCCGGGTTGCCGACAAGCGAATCAATGTCGCGCATTCCGACGACGGCGGCGACGTTCCTCGCGATCTCGAAGACGTTAAGCCTTTCCGTCATCCTTCGCGGTTCCCTTTGCCTTCGTCGCCGGAGCCTGGCCTTCCACCCTGGCCATGAGCGCCTTCACCGTCTCCTGGAGCTTCGCGTTCTCGGCGAGGACGCTCTCGTTCTGGCCCTCAAGCGCCGTGATCCTCTCGACCATCGCGTCCTTCTGGTCGAACTGCTGCTGCCTGGCCAACGCGCCCCGCGCCTTGTCCCGCACCTTGGCGACGCCAGGTCCCAGGTGGTCGAGATGGGTGTCGGTCAGCCCGGCAAGCTGCTCCAGCGTGAAGACGCGCTTCTCGGCAAGCCTTGCCTTCATCGCCTCGTCCAGCCATGTCACGTTGCGAAGCCGGGTCTGGCCCTTCGTCTGGTCCTCGGACTGCTGGTAGAGCGCCCACTTGCGGGCGTATTCCAGCTTGTCCTCCTCCGTGACGGGGCGGTCCACCTTGAAGAACCTGTCGCCGGGAAACTCCTTCCTGATGTAGTCGGCGTCGGCGACGGGGTTCCGGTAGAACTCGACGAACGCCTCGTCCTGCCCGCCGTGGTCCGGGTCGCCGTAGATCAGGCCGCCCTTGCTGTCGCGCCGCGCCTGGGCCTGCACGGGCACGTTCATCATCGCCGCCGCCTGCTCGATCTGGCCGGGGTCGGCGAGCACCGAGCCTTCCGGCTGGACGCTCAGGTCGGTTTGCATTGCAGTTTCCATGTTCGTTTTCCTCTGGTTGTCAGGCGTTTTCGGATTGCACGGCGGCCTCTGCCTCCACCGTGAAGACGTGATCGTGCCTGCTCATGCCGAAACGCCTTCGACGGTGATGCCGAACGCCGCCGCGCCATCCTCGCCAAGCATGTACAGCTTGGTTCCATCCTCAGACCTGGACACGTATACGGTCCCCGACGGTCCTTTCAGGTGCCCGGATACCGAAGGCAGCGGAGTGGTCGAAACCCCCAAGGCAGAGACGGGAACATCGACCGAGAAGGGGACGGAAGCCAATGCTTTCGCCGCTGTTGCACCCGACCGCCCTGAGAAACGAAGGATCGGATAAAGGTCGATGTCGGCCACGGTTGTCTCCGCCACGGCCTGATTGTTTTCCGACCCGCCAGTTCCCAATCTCACTGGCGGTGAAGGCTCAAGATGGGCCGAACCCGTGCGGGCATAGTCCATTTCACAATGGATGCGCCGCTCGATCTCATCGACCACCTGCTCTGCTGTCGTGTCCAATATGTAGTAATTCTGGGAATTACCCAAACCGCCAACATGATCTGAATGGATTTCAACGACGTTCTGTTCCGTAACATTGCCTTTCGCGTCCTTCACCTTCCGAGTGATGTCTAACGCCGCCATGATCTGGAATACGTTCAAGAACGAAGTGCGCAGATCGGCAATGACAATGGGGTCTGAACTCCTATGGACCAATTCGGTTTTCAGGAATCTGCTGCTCATTGTAAGTCCTCCTTCAGGTCAGGTTCTGCATTTCAGCTTGTCGATGCGGGGAACGGAACGCGGCGGAAGTCGAAGATCACGCTGTAGACTCCCTGTT
>VXPN01000400.1 GCA_009839535.1 Boseongicola sp. SB0662_bin_57
ACCGCATTCGCGTCATGGCCGGTTTCCAGGCCGAACTTCGTGCCCCGGTCATAGACGAGGTTGTACTCGACATAGAGGCCACGATGCCGAAGCTGAACGTCCTTTTCCTGTTCGGACCACCGGGTCAGGCGGCGACGCTCGAGGATCGGCAGATATGCCTTGAGAAAGGCGCGGCCCACATCCTGCGTGAAGGCGAAGTCCGCCTCCCAGTCACCCGTGTTCCAGTCGTCGAAGAAGATTCCACCGACGCCCCTGGGCCGGCCACGATGCTTAACGAAGAAATACTCGTCCGCCCAGGCCTTCAGGCGTGGATGGATGTCGGCGCCGTGCGGATCGCAATGGGCCTTCTGCACGGCGTGGAAGTCAGCCGTGTCCTCTTCGTGCTCGATGCACGGGTTCAGGTCGGATCCACCTCCGAACCACCAGGCGCCAGGCGTCCAGAACATGCGCGTGTTCATGTGAACGGAAGGCACATGGGGATTCTGCATGTGCGCAACAAGCGAAACGCCGGATGCCCAGAAGCGCGGGTCCGCGTCCATTCCCGGCACGCCGCGCGCCGCCATGGCCGCTTGCGCGCGTGCACCGAGCGTGCCGTAGACTGTCGAGACGTTCACGCCGACCTTTTCGAAGACCCGTCCGCCACGCAACACGCTCATGAGACCGCCGCCCGCATCAGAGCCGTCATCCGACGCGCGCCTGGTTTCGGTGATCTCGAACCGGCCCGCCGAACGGTCCGACTCCGGGCCGTTCACGTGAGTATCCTCGACACCCTCGAAGGCGGCCACGATTTCGTCGCGCAGGCTCCTGAACCATGAACTGGCGCGCGCTTTCCTGTCTTCAAGGCATTCTGTCATCTGCATGTCCGTTCTCAGCACGAGCGGCCCGGTCACGAATCCGGTAAAGCACCTGGTTCATGACTTGGCCATACGGATTCATGCAATGGCAGCGCCGCCGACGTGACCGTCCAGCCTCGTCAGCGGTTGCGACAGGACATGCAATCTCCGGCTCAAGCCGCCTTGTCCTGACCGGTTTCGCTGCCTATAGAACGCTTCGTGACCTGCAAGGCGATCATAATTCGAATTACGTGCCCGGCGCTCTGAGAGGCGAGCCGCCGGGTATAGCGTGCCGAGACTCTCCTTCGCTCGAAAATCCACCCTTCAAGGACACTGACAATGTGTGCCGACACACCCGACTACAAGGATACGCTACACCTTCCCGACACGGAATTCCCGATGCGCGCGGGACTGCCCGGGCGCGAGCCTGGCTGGCTGGAGAGATGGGAACGGATCGGTGTCTATGACCGGCTGCGCGGCAAGCAGGGACGCGAGCAGTTCACGCTTCACGACGGCCCGCCTTACGCGAACGGACACCTGCATATCGGGCACGCGTTGAACAAGATCCTGAAGGACATGGTGGTCCGCTCCCAGCAGATGATGGGCAAGGATGCGCGCTATGTCCCCGGCTGGGATTGTCATGGCCTGCCGATCGAGTGGAAGATCGAGGAGCAGTACCGCAAGAACGGACGCGACAAGGACGCGGTCGACGTGGTCGAGTTTCGCCAGGAATGCCGACGCTTCGCCGAAAGCTGGATCGACATCCAGCGAGACGAGTTCAAGCGTCTCGGCGTGACCGGCAACTGGGCCGATCCGTATCTGACCATGGACCATCACGCCGAACGCGTCATCGCCGAGGAATTCCAGAAATTCCTCATGAACGGAACGCTTTACCGAGGGTCCAAGCCCGTGATGTGGTCGCCTGTCGAGAAGACGGCGCTGGCCGAAGCGGAGGTCGAGTACCATGATCACCATAGCCACACCGTCTGGGTGAAATTCCCCGTCGTGGCCCTTGATCGCGGCGCGGCGGCTGCAGGCGGAGATTCAAGGTCGAAGACGGCCGCAGGCAAGGATGGGGAATTGCGGTCATCACGCCTGGAAAGCGCGAAGGTCGTCATCTGGACGACGACGCCATGGACCATCCCGCAGAACCGGGCCATCTGCTTCGGACCCGGCATCAGCTACGGGCTCTACGAAGTCACGGGACGTCCGGAGGAGTGCTGGGCGAAAATCGGCGACCTGTATCTCATCGCCGACGACCTGGCCGAGGCGACGCTCTCGCAGGCCCGGCTGGACACCACGATGTACCGGCGTCTCACAGATGTCGATGTCGCGGAACTCGCCGCCATCACCTGTGCGCACCCCCTCAGGGGCCATGCAGACAACGGGGAGTGGGACTTTGACGTACCGCTCCTGAATGGCGACCACGTAACGGCGGAGGCTGGCACGGGATTCGTGCACACGGCGCCGTCTCATGGCGATGACGACTACCAGATCGGGCTGAAGCATGGCCTGCCGATGACATACAACGTGCTTGAAGACGGCTCGTTCCGCGAGGATCTCCCGTTCTTCGGCGGCGCCGTCATCGTCAAGCCGAACGGCAAGGAAGGCGACGCGAACAGGCGCATCATCGACAAGCTTGCCGAAGTGGGTGCGCTGATCGCGCGCGGCCGCCTTGTCCACAGCTATCCGCACTCCTGGCGATCGAAGGCGCCGCTCATCTTCCGCAACACGCCACAATGGTTTGCTGCCATCGACCGGCCCGTGGGTGACGGGCAGGACGAGCACGGCGAGACCATTCGCGAACGCGCGCTGACGGAGATCGACAATGTCCGCTGGACGCCACCCTCCGGTCGCAACCGTCTGCATTCAATGATGGAAGCCCGTCCCGACTGGGTTCTCTCGCGCCAGCGCGCCTGGGGCGTGCCGCTGACCTGTTTCGTCAGGATCGGAGCCAAGCCGGGCGATCCCGACTTCCTGTTGCGCAACGACGCCGTGAACGCCCGGATTCTCGACGCGTTCGAGAAGGAGGGCGCGGATTCCTGGTACAGGCCAGGTGCAAAGGAGCGCTTTCTCGGCAACGACGTCAACGCGGACGATTACGAACAGGTCTTCGACATTCTCGACGTCTGGTTCGACTCCGGATCAACCCACGCCTTCGCACTTCGTGACCGTCCCGACGGCACGGAGGACGGCGTTGCCGACCTTTATCTCGAAGGCACCGACCAGCATCGGGGCTGGTTCCACTCGTCCTTGCTGCAGAGCTGCGGCACGCAGGGTCGGGCGCCCTACCGTGGCGTGCTGACCCATGGCTTCACGCTGGACGAGAGAGGCAACAAGATGTCCAAGTCTCTCGGCAACACGATCGTGCCCGATGAGGTGGTCAAGCAATACGGAGCCGACATCCTGCGCCTCTGGGTTGCACAGACGGACTACACGGGCGACCAGCGCATCGGGCCGGAGATCCTGAAAGGTGTCGCAGACAGCTACCGGCGCCTCAGGAACACGATGCGCTTCATGCTCGGCAATCTTGCGGGATTCTCGGAGGACGAACGCGTCGCGCCTGCCGACATGCCGGAACTGGAAGCCTGGATCCTGCATCGCATGGCGGAACTCGACCACAAGCTGCGCACGCGATATGCGGCGTATGATTTCCAGGGCGTTTTCCGGGCCGTTTTCGAGTTCGCGACTTCCGATCTCTCGTCCTTCTATTTCGACATCCGGAAGGACGCGCTCTACTGCGACGCCCGCGACGGTCTGACCCGCAGGGCGGCACGAACCGTGCTCGACCTGCTGTTTCACAGGTTGACGACTTGGCTTGCTCCCGTTCTCGTCTTCACGACAGAGGAAGTGTGGCTGGAGAGATTCCCCGGCGACGACTCTTCCGTGCATCTCGCCGACATTCCCGAGACCCCAAAGGACTGGCTGAACGAGCCGCTTGCCCAGAAGTGGGCAGGCATCCGGCACGTTCGCCGGGTCGTGACGGCCGCGCTTGAAATCCAGCGGCGGGAAAAGCGGATCGGCGCTTCCCTCGAAGCCGCACCCATCGTTTGTGTCGAGGACAGGGACGTTCGCGATGCGCTGAAGACCGTGGATTTCGCGGATGTCTGCATCACGTCATCCATTTCCGTCACGGAAGATCCCGCGCCGGCAGAGGCATTCCGGCTGCCCGAGGCGAATGGGGTCGCCGTGCTCTTCGAGAAGGCCGAGGGAAGCAAGTGCGAACGCTGCTGGAAGATCCTGCCGGACGTGGGCACGCATGCGCATCCAAGAACCTGCGCCCGTTGCAATGCCGTGCTCGGATGAGTCCGGACGCGCCTGAACGGGTCGACCCTGCATGGATAGGCCAATGCCGACCCTGACCTGCAAGAGCCCGATAGGACCGCTGACCCTGACCGACGAGAATTGCGCGATCACGCGTCTCGACTGGGGCGGCGACGCCAACGATTCCACGCCGATGCTGCTTGAAGCGGAGCGCCAGCTCGCCCTCTACTTTGACGGCGAGCTGACCGAGTTCGACCTGCCGCTGGCTCCCAGGGCGTCGCCAGGACAGCTTCGGTTCCTCGATGCGCTGCGCGAGATTCCCTACGGCGAAACGCGAACCTACGGGCAGATGGCCAAGGCGCTCGGCATCTCCGCCCAGGCCGCCGGCCAGGCCTGTGGCGCCAATCCCATCGCGATCCTGATTCCATGCCATAGGGTCACGGGAACCGGCAGCCTTGGCGGATTTTCGGCGCCGGACGGAATCGAGAAGAAAATCGCGCTCCTGAAGCTCGAAGGGGCGGCTTCACTGCTCCTTTAGAATCATCGTCGTAAGCTTGGGATCCCGGCCCTCCGCCTTGGGCAATCCATCGGCAATCTCGTAGTAGTCACCCTTGTCCGCGCAAAAGATGTGCCCGGCCAGTTCGAGACCGGTCGGATTGTCGAGCGTCCCGGCAAAGATCGACAGGTTCTCGCCGGGACCATCCCAAAACAGGTTCGAACCGCACGTGTCGCAAAATCCGCGCCGCGCAGTCCGGGAGGATTCGTACCAGCACGGCTCGCCGGATATCTCCACGGCGCCTCGAGGCGCGGATGTCGCCGCCACATGATGCCCGCTCGTCTTTCGGCACTGCCCGCAGTGACACGCAACGACCGGACGCAGCGGTCCCCTCACCAAATAGGCAACCTGCCCGCAAAGGCAGGATCCTCTGTGAACTTCCGGCATTCAGCCCTCCTTTCGGGCACCCATAGCCAGCAAGGCATGCCGGCGAAGGTCCCTGACACAACGATCCGTTCCGCGCGGACCCGGCCAGTTGCGTGCATGCCCGTAAACTGCGAGTCACTCTGTTGCATCGGCCCTTCTTGGATTGCTGCTCCACATCCGCGCCAAGACAACGTAGTCTGGCAGGAAGGCAGGAAACAAGACGGGCACCGAGCATAGTGAGCGGGCCGAACAAGAAGCGACGGACGCGTACCGCAGGACGGCGGCGCGCAGCACGGCCAGGTGCGAAGGCACGGGGCAGAGCGGGTCTGGCCAGACTCGTTTTGCTGGCTCCAGTCGTCTGGCTGCTGCGGGCGCTTGCACGGATCACGTGGCGCATCGGCTGGCGCGTTTCCTTGTTCGCCACGATTGCCGTTGCGTGCGCAGTTCTCCTGTACGCGGCCACGCTGCCGCCGCTGCCGGAAGTCGTGGATGCCCGTTCCCGCGGATCAGTCACGCTCCTCGACCGCGACGGTGCCGTCTTCGCGTGGCGTGGCGAGCAGTTCGGAGGCACGATCACGCCGGAAAGTGTCTCGCCGCATCTCAAGAACGCTGTCATCGCGACAGAGGACAAGCGCTACTATCGGCATTTCGGCATTTCGCTCCGGGGGATCGCCAGCGCGATTCGCATCAATCTCCAGGAGGGCCGCGGCCCCTTCCAGGGCCACGGCGGTTCGACGATCACGCAGCAAACGGCAAAGCTGCTGTGCATCGGCAAGCGCTACAGACCGGACACGGGGATGTCCGAGGCCGAATTCGAAGCGGACTGCCGCCGCACGACCCTTGGCCGCAAGGTCTGGGAAGCCGTCTACGCCCTGGCGATGGAAGCCCGATACTCCAAGGACGAGATCCTGACCATCTACCTGAACCGGTCCTATCTCGGTGCCGGCACTCGCGGATTCGAGGCCGCAGCGCAGCGTTACTTCGGGGCGTCGGCCAGACATGTTGGGCCGGCGGAGGCGGCCATGCTTGCCGGCCTTCTGAAAGCGCCGAGCCGCTACGCACCCACCGCCAACCTGCAACGCAGCAGGGATCGTGCGGCGACAATCATTCGGCTGATGGAGGAGCAGGGCTACCTCTCTGCCAGCGAGGCTGCGCATGCCCGCGAGCACCCTGCCAGACTGTCGTCCGCCGCTGCCGCCCGCGCCGGCGGCTATTTTGCGGACTGGGTCATGGACCTTGGCCCGCAATTCCTGACCCGGGGCACGACCGAAGATGTCGTGATCCGCACGACACTCGACCGGGGCGTTCAGGCAGCTGCGGACAGAGCGCTGCAATTCGTCTTCGACACCAGGGTCCGGGAAGGCTCCAAGGCGCAAGCCGCCATCGTCGTAATGAGCGCGGACGGCGCGGTCCGCGCCATGGTAGGTGGCCGAAAGGTCAAGGGCGTCGCAGGCCAGTTCAATCGGGCGGTTCAGGCCAGGCGACAAACGGGGTCGGCGTTCAAGCCTTTCGTCTATGGCGCAGCCTTGGACCTTGGCTTCGGGCCAAACATGCGGATACGGGATGAACCACTCTGCCTTGACGTGCGCGGCTCAGGAACATGGTGCCCGGACAACTATTCCCGCGAGTACAAGGGCGTCGTGACGCTTGAGGAGGCTTTGGCCGAGTCGCTGAACATCCCGGCCATCAAGGTGTACGAACGCGTCGGTCGGGACGCGGTCGTGCGCGTCGCGGCCAAATTCGGGATCGATGCCGACGCAGCGGTCGGACCGGCGATGGCGCTCGGCACTGTGGAATCGACGCTTCTCGACATGACCGGGGCCTATGCAGGCATTCTGAACGGCGGCTCGTCGGTGGTGCCCTACGGCTTGGTGGACCTGCGCATCAAGGGCGACGATGCGCCACTTCTCGAGCAAGCCGGCGAAGCGAGCGAACGCGTGATCAGCGAACCGGCGGCACGGCAACTCGTCTACATGATGAGCCGGGTCATCGAGGTCGGAACCGGCACGCGCGCGCGCCTTCCCGGCCGTCCTGCCGCCGGCAAGACCGGCACCACGCAGGCAGCAAGGGACGCATGGTTCATCGGCTTCACGGCGGACTACGTCGCCGGGGTCTGGATGGGCTATGACGACAACACCCCGCTCACCGGAGTGACCGGAGGCGGCCTGCCCGCGGAAATATGGAAGGAAACGATGATTGGCGTCCACGAAGGCCTGCCGGTCCGCGGGCTTCCGATGCCGGCTCGAGGCGCCATCGCAAGCGCCGTTCCCGAACGACAGGCCCCAAGCAGAACGCCGCGAGGCAACTTTGCCGAACGCATGATCACCGGCATCCTGAACGAAATCTTTGGAAGGTAACGAACCGAGACGTCCCCGCAGTCAAGGCGGTTGCTCCGGAACCGTGCGGCAGCTCTTGCCGATCGCCGTCCGCCGGAGCAGTGCCTACGGAACCGCATCCAGAAACCGCCGGACAAGTTCAGCATCCTTGACGCCCGGAGCGTTCTCCACGCCCGAGGACACGTCGACCTGCCGTGCGCCGGTCAAGGCGACTGCCTCGGCCACGTTTTCGTGAGTGAGGCCGCCCGCCAGCATCCAGGGAACAGTCCAGCGACGGCCCGCAATCAGCGTCCAGTCAAAGGAAAGCCCGTTGCCGCCCGGCAGCTTGCCGTCTTTCGGCGGACGGGCGTCGACCAGGATTTGGTCCACGGCCTTCTCATACAAGTCGATTCTCGCAACGTCGTCCGTGTCTGAAATGCCGATCGCCTTCATGACGGGCAGGCGTGCCCGGTCCCGGATCTCGCGAGCACGCTGGGGCGTCTCCGAACCATGAAGCTGCAGCATGTCGAGCGGGACCTCTGTCATGAGAGAGTCGATGAACGCGTCATCGGCATCAACCGTCAAGGCAACCTTGACCACGCCAGGCGGCACGTCCAGCGCCAGCGTGCGTGCCACGGAGGGATCCAGGTTCCGCGGAGACGACGGGAAGAATACGAAACCGACATAGGCAGCGCCGGACTCAACCGCCGCCGACAGTGTGTCCGCGGTCGACAGCCCGCAGATCTTCACGCGTGTCCCGGACTTCATGGGGCGGGTTTACCGCCTCCGTCAGCGGCCCTCAAGGATTTCAATGACTTCGTCCTGGGATGCGGAAGAGTTTCCGGTCTTGCTGAATTCCTGCTCCAGCCTTTGCCGCTCCTTGCGTTCGCTGGCGGCCCTTGCACGGTGCTTGTGCTCGCGCAACCATTCCCACAGGAATCCGAGCGCCAGTCCGATCACGCCGGCGGCAAAGAGAACGACGAAGGTTGGCAAGGTGATCTCCCAGTCAAATCCGACCAGGCGCGAAACTTCGGCGGGCAGCAAACGCACGCTCAGCGGGCCGCGATTCGCCATCGCGACCGTAATCAGGGCAACTGCCAGAACTCCAAGAAAGAGGACGCGGACGAGACGCATCATGCCTTTCCGTTCAGGCGATCCCTCAACAGCTTCCCGGTCTTGAAGAACGGCACATGCTTTTCGTCGACGCTGACGCTTTCGCCAGTCCGGGGGTTGCGTCCGATTCGGGACTCCCGCTTCTTCACGGAAAACGCGCCGAACCCCCTGAGTTCAACCCGGTTGCCCCGCGACATCGCGTCAATGATCGAATCGAAGATGGTATTGACGATACGTTCGACATCTCGCTGGTACAGGTGTGGGTTCTCTTCGGCAATCTTTTGCACCAGCTCCGATCGTATCATCTTCCCCCCCGGTGTGCTTTGCGGGTCGTCCTGAATTCCGCGACCACGGCGGACTATAAGCAGAAAGGCCCGGTAGCGAAACATCCTAACATCCCAAAGTCAGGAAATTCGCGGAATCCCGCCACATGTTCCCTGATTTCAGGCACGAAATCGACCGAGTCAGGTCGCAATGGGTGCGGCCCAGATTTGTAGGGAATTCCGTTTGAATCCGGTTGCCATGTGATT
>VXPN01000132.1:0-6752 GCA_009839535.1 Boseongicola sp. SB0662_bin_57
TGACCGATCGTCAGGAAGTCCACGTCCGCCGCGCGCATGTCGTCCATGACCTGAAGCACGGACTGCCGGTCCTCGCCAAGCCCGACCATGATTCCCGACTTGGTGAACATGGACGGATCCAGCTCCTTCACGCGTTGCAGCAGCCTCAGGGAATGAAAGTACCGCGCACCGGGCCGAACCTCGGGATAGAGGCCGGGAACCGTCTCGAGATTGTGGTTGAACACGTCAGGCCGTGAATCGACCACGACCTCGAGCGCGGACGGAGCGCATTTCAGGAAGTCCGGGGTCAGGATCTCGACGGTGGTGTCCGGAGACCGTCGCCGGATCGCGCGAACGGTGCGCGCAAAATGTTCCGCTCCGCCATCCTCGACATCGTCGCGGTCAACGGATGTCACCACCACGTGCTTGAGACCGAGTTTGTGCACGGCATCCGCAACACGGCCAGGCTCGAAGGCATCGAGCGCCTCCGGCGGCTTTCCGGTTGCGACGTTGCAGAACGTGCAGGCCCTCGTGCAGACCTCGCCCATGATCATCATCGTGGCGTGACCCTGGCTCCAGCACTCGCCCACGTTTGGGCAGCCGGCTTCCTCGCAGACGGTTACGAGTCCGTGCTCACGCATGATGTTCCGGGTATCAATGTAGCCTCGACCCGCCGGCGCCTTGACGCGGATCCAGTCCGGCTTCCTCGGCTGGTCGCTGTCCGGACGATGCGCCTTTTCGGGATGACGCTGGCCTGGAATCTTCAGGTCTCTGACACTCATGTCGGCTCCGACTGACTTCACGTCGCAATACCCGCAACATGGCAGAAAGTCCATTCGTCATGCGGTCTTGCATGACGGCCATGCAGGACACGAGTGCGCGAAGGGAGCTCTGGACGACATGGCCATCGCGGCCATTCCAGAATTCAGGAGCTTGGCGCGTCCTGCTTTCCGCCAGCCCTGCTCGCCAGTTCCCGGATCCGCGTCACCATTGAACGCAGGCCGTTCGAGCGCTGCGACGTCAGGTGCTCCTCCAGCCCGAGGCGATTGAGTTCGGCACGGGCGTCAATGTCCAGGATCTCGCGCACGCTCAACCCCGAAAACAGCGCCTTCAGAACCGCGATCAGCCCGCGCACGATCACGGCATCGCTCTCGCCTTCGAACGTGAAGACGGCGGTGGCGCCTGTGCCTTCGACGTTCGGCACCAGCCAGACCTGGCTTGCGCAACCCTCGACCTTCGTGGCCGGCACTTTCAGCGCCTCGTCCAAGGGCGGCATCGCCTTGCCCATTTCGATGACGTGACGATACCGGTCCTGCCACTCTTCGAGGTAGTCGAAGGCGTCCACGATTTCTTCGAACTCTTCTTGTGCCATGGATTTCCAATTAGGGCGAGATCCGTTGAAGGTCCAGAGGCGGACGCCAGTCAAGCCCGTGCAGACGGACTGGCAGTTGCGCCAAAAGGCAGGGATAGAGGCTTGTTTCCTTGGGCTTGCCGTTTTCTGCCTTGCCGTGTCCTTCGCATGTGCTATGCATGCCTTGCCACGAAAGCAGGTCCGTGTCCTGCCGATCTCAGGTTCACGTCATGCAAGGTTCCCGGCCATGCTGTGACGCCTGCACAAGGGACATGAATTCCGGCATTGGCGCTTCTGCATGTGGAGGGCAGTCTCTCCGGAGACCCGGCGGAACGCAAAGAATGTCGCAAGGAGATCGGGTGATGCCGTCAATCCATCGATACATGCCTGAAAGGCAAGGACAATGACGTCACGCAGATCTGTCCTCATGGGTCTCGCGGCAACCGGCTTGTCGGGATGCAACGCTCTCCCAGGCATCGGCGGCTCGCAATCAGAGCCTCCTTCGGACTCAACGGGAGACGAATTTCAGCATTCGAACGAAGACATTCGTCCCCGGGTGGCCGAGATCACGTCCCTTGCCGTCGAGGACGTGACGGGCGGTGCCATCGTTCTCGCAACGGCCCTGCCCACGACCCAAGGCTGGTTCAAGCCGGAACTTGTCAACGACGCTCCCGACGGCAAGCCTGTAGATGGCGTTCTGTCCTACAGTTTCCGAGCGGTGCCACCGCGCGAAACACGGCGCCAATCGACACAGCGGTCACGGGTGCTCACTGCCGCACTTTTTGTCTCGGATTCCCGTCTCGCCGGAGTCCGGAGGATCCAGGTCAACGGAGTGCTGAATTCCAGGTCTGTCCAGCCCTGACAGGCGGGTCGCCACACCCGATGCGAATCAGACCTCGAACACTTCGACCAACGTTCCCTTGGCACGAAGGGCGAGCTTCCCCTTGCAAAGGCCGAGTGCATCTTCGCCGAACACCTTTCGTCGCCAGCCCGTCAGGGGCTGGCAGTCGTAGTTCCCGGCTGCAATCTCGTCGAGTTCGGACGATGTTGCGATCAACTTCTGCGCGACACCGAGTTCTTCCGACTTGGCATTGAGCAGCACGCGCAACAGGCTCGCGAGAGCAGGATTCACTTGTGCCGGGCCGCGCGGGCGACCCGCACGCGGCAGCCGGTCGTCAGGCGTCTCGATTCCGGCTTTCACGGCAGCGAGCAATCCGCCTGCAATCTCGCCCTTTCGGGCATTTCGCGGCAGGCGCCGGGATCGGCCGAGTTGATCCATTGTCCGGGGCTTTGTCGACGCAAGTTCCAGAATCGCGTCATCCTTGATCACTCGGTTGCGCGGAATGTTCTTGTCTCGGGCGTAGGTTTCGCGGAACCGCGCAAGCTCTCGGACGATGGCAAGATGCCGACCCGATTCGGAACGGGTCTTGATGCGCCGCCACGCTTCACCAGGTTCGATTGCGTAGGTTGCCGGATCGACAAGAAGGGCGATCTCCTCTTCGACCCAGAACCGCCGTCCTGAAGCGTCCAGTTCTGCGGAAAGATGCTCATAGACGTCGCGCAAATGCGTCACGTCCGCCAATGCATAGCGCTTTTGCGCATTGCTAAGCGGACGCCGCGACCAGTCCGTGAAACGGGAAGACTTGTCGAGCTCCGCCCCTGCAATCCTTCGGACAAGCGTTTCGTACCCTGCCTGCTCGCCAAATCCCGCCACCATGGCAGCGACCTGCGTATCGAAGAGAGGCAATGGAATGATCCCGCCCTCGACGAAGAATATCTCGACATCCTGCCTGGCTGCATGAAAGACCTTGGTGACATTCCCGTTTCCGAGAAGTTCATACAGCGGGTCGAGGGCCAAGCCGTCTTCCAGCGGATCAACAAGAACGGCGGCGTCTTCAGACGTCCCCGGCACGGCCAATTGCACAAGGCACAGTTTCGAGTAGTAGGTCCGCTCTCGCATGAACTCCGTGTCAACCGCCAGGTATGGCGCAGAAGACGCCTTCCCGCAGAACGCTTCGAGTTCTTGCGTAGTCGTGATCGTCATCATCTCAATGCAATGTCCCTGAACCGGATCCGGGACCCGCGCGGGGATTCGGCGCGATTCCCTGGGGCAGGTAAACCGGCGACCTGTCACCGACCGCGAATCGACGCAAGACCGCCGGATAGAGCTGGTGCTCCACTGTCAGCACGCGAGCCGCGAGTGCGTCGGCCGTATCGCCAATGTTGACTGGCACACACGCCTGCCCCAGAACCGGACCGGCATCGAGTTGGTCCGTAACTTCATGAACCGTGCATCCCGCCTCGTCGTCACCAGCCGCGATGGCGCGCGCATGCGTGTCAAGGCCCGGGTATTTGGGCAGGAGCGACGGGTGGATGTTCAGGATGCGACCGGACCAGCGCTCTATGAATTCAGGCGTAAGGATGCGCATGAATCCGGAAAGGCAGATGATGTCCGGCCGGACAGCTTCAAGTCGCTCGGTCAAGGCCGCCTCAAAGGCGGCCCTGTCGCCTGGGAACGCACGGTGATTCACGACCGCGGTCTCAACAGCCATCTCCCTGGCCCGTCTCAGCCCCTTGGCTTCCGGCACGTTCGACAGCACGAGAACCGGACGGGCCGGGTGGTTCCCGACCATGTCCCGCACGAGCGCATCCATGTTCGACCCGCGGCCGGAAATGAGGATGGCGACCCGCGTCAAAGCAGCTTGCCTTGAAAGACGACATCGTCGCCCGCAACCACCCGACCAATCCGGAACACCTGATGCCCGCCTTCCGCAAACGCGACCGTCACGGACTCAACCGACACCGCAGGCGTGACCGCCACCATTCCGATTCCGGCGTTGAAGGTTCGCAGCAATTCCGGTTCGGCAAAACCGCCTTTCTCGGCCAGCCATGCAAAGACCGGAGGCAATTCCCATGCGCCGAGGTCGATTTCGGCGCCGAGACCCTCGGGCAGCACCCGTGGCACGTTCTCGGTCAGGCCACCGCCAGTGATGTGCGCCAGCCCGCGCAATGCACCTGCCCGAATGGCATTGACGGCGCCTCGGACATACAGCTTGGTCGGTGTCAGCAATGCCTGACCAAGTGAGTTGTCAGCCCAAGGGCACGCATCATCCCAAGAACAGCCGTGCTCCTCCACGATGCGTCGAACCAGTGAAAATCCGTTCGAGTGCACGCCATCGCTGGCAAGCCCGAGGAGCACGTCTCCTTCGGACACACCCGAAGGCAGTCCTCGCCCTCTTTCCATTGCACCGACGGCAAAGCCCGCGAGATCGAAGTCGTCGCCCGCATACATCCCGGGCATTTCCGCCGTTTCGCCGCCTATCAGGGCACATCCCGAAAGTGCACAACCTTCGGCTATGCTCTCGATCACCAGAGCTGCCCGGCCGACATCGAGGCGCCCGGTCGCGAGATAGTCCAGGAAAAACAGTGGTTCCGCGCCCTGGCAAACCAGGTCGTTCACGCACATTGCCACGAGATCGATGCCGACGCCGCCGAAATGACCGGTTTCGATGGCGATCTTCAGCTTGGTTCCGACTCCGTCGGTTGCGGCCACGATGATCGGATCCTCGTATCCCGCCGCCCTTAGGTCGAACATGCCGCCGAACCCGCCCAAGCCGTCAACATTTCCAGACCGAGAGGTTCGAACGGAGGCGGACTTGATTCGTTCGACAAGCGCGTTGCCCGCGTCGATGTCCACGCCCGCATCCGCATAACTGAGACCACCTGTGGCCATGCGTGCCCTTCTCCGGTTTCGGCTGCGGATACCGGAATGCTGCCACGGTGTCCACGGGAGGAGGCACGCCGCTTGACCGTCACTTCGCGTCTGCTATGTCCTCAACCGAAGCCGGGCCTGTAGCTCAATTGGTTAGAGCAGAGCGCTCATAACGCTTTGGTTGGGGGTTCGAGTCCCTCCAGGCCTACCACGCATTCGATTCAGGACCATGCCAACGCGATGCTGGACACCAACCAGCGAGATGCTGCCGCAGGAACATGCACGCAGCGAGACAGGTACGGCTACGCCCATGTCAACATTTGCGAAACACAGGCTCTCTGGCAAAATTCACGGATAGCTGCACTGAGGCACTTCCCCATTGTTCATAATTGTCAATTGCCGAAAGGTGCCGTCGTCTGGCAGTCCGAGCATCTGTCGGCCAATTTCGGGGAATGCCAAGATCTCTTCGAGATGGCGGGTGCGCCGATGAACTTCTCTTATTGCGTTAACAAAAGGCACGTCCTTGGCCCCAGACGGATCCATTCGCTTTAGTGCCGGGCGATTGCTCAAGATTGCGGTTTGGCCCTTGGGCGGCACCAGGAAATGCCACGTCCCGCATATCGTCCGGCACGCCGACGCCCAAGTCACGAAGCGCATCAATTGCTCGCCATCCGCCCAACCCGCTGCCACCAAAGCCGCCAGCGTTCGATTGGCAATCGTGTTTGCCCCAAATTGGGGGCTAACGTATCGAGCGTCACAACACTTCGACAGGTGCATTGCAGATCACGTGTACGGAGTGATTGCGGTTTCAGCATCCTGGCAAGATAGAACCAAGCGCGACAATGGGCTCCATGACTTGGAATGGACATCAATCACCTTCCGAATTTCCGTGGATCGCGCTTGAGTGCCTCAATGCCGGAAAGAAGGCAAATGGCGGCGGAACCTTATTCATCACGTTGCGGGGTGGACAAGCTTGCCTCTGAGCCCAAGAAAGCGGGCAACCGCACCTGCGTGGAAGTCCAATCAGGACATGTCGGGTTCAGCGTCAAAGTTCCGGAACGCAAGCCAAACGCCATGAATCCAGCGCCGTCACTTTAGACCTAACAGGTTGATTTAGATAACTAAAGCCAGCATCGGCATAAGGACTGACGTCGGATCCCGTGTCAGGTTTCAGCCAAGGATGGAAGTGCCAACGTCAAACTTCAGAAATTTCTTGCGCCTGAACATTCAGCGTTGCGTTTCAGGCAATTGATATGTAGCACAAAATCAATGCTAAAATGGCCATTTGCGCCATCGCAATCAAGGAGAGCCGCATGGTAGCGAAAATCAACCTCGGAAAACTTTCCGAAAAGGAACTGAAAGCCCTCAAACGAGGCGTCGAAAACCAGCTCAAGACCACCCGGACACGCGCGATTGCCGCAGCGACACAAGAACTGCAAGACGCAGTCCAGAAAATTGCGAAGAAGCACGGTTTGACCGTCAGTGAAGTCCTGGGCAAGAAGAAAAAACACCGCAAGACCCCTGTACCGCCGAAGTACCGGAACCCGAACGATCCCGGCCAGACCTGGTCCGGCCGTGGGCGCCAGCCAGCCTGGTTCAGGGAGGCAATCGACAAAGGCAAGTCAGCCAAGAGCCTGGAAATCTGAATTAGGGAATTGGGCGGCTCCACTTGCCGCCCCTTTCATCTCGGGATGGAAATCTCGGCTTTCA
>VXPN01000132.1:6852-8948 GCA_009839535.1 Boseongicola sp. SB0662_bin_57
CCAAGGACCACCGGCTCGCTTCGCGCGATTCGATTCGTCAGCTTGCGCACGAATTCCAAGGGATCAATTTGCTCGGGCGTCTCCAAGGCGTCACCCCTCGCGAATGACAGAAAGGCTTCCAGCATGCCTTCCATGTCCTGAACGTCGCGACGCATCGCTTCCGCTTCGGAACTGTCGTCCATGAGCGAAAGCCCAAGCTTCATTCTGGTCAGTGGCGTCCTGAGATCGTGGCTGACCCCGGACAGCATCAGCGTTCGCTGCTCGATCTGACGCTCTATTCGGCCGCGCATGTCAAGAAACGCCTTGCCTGCCAATCGAACCTCGGTGGCACCGCTCGGTTCGTACGGCACGACGCGTCCCTTTCCGAATGCCTCCGCCGCACGCGCAAGACGCCGAATGGGCCGGATCTGGTTGCGCATGTACAGGAGCGCGATCGCGGACATCAAGAGCGCAGTAAACCCGATCAGGACGAGAAACTGATGCGGGTTGCGTGCATTGAGCCGCCGCCGGGACACGATCAGTTCGATCGGCCCCGCCCCGGTTCCGACGGAAAGGCGTGCAAAGCCGTGAAGGCCGACCAGATCGACACCAAGCAATTGCCCGATTTCCCGATCAAGCGTTGCAATGACGGTCTTTCCTGACAGGTCGAACCAGTCGCGTCGTGTCAAGGGCTGCACGGCTCCAGGAGAGATTCCGATGCCAAGGGGCTTGGCAACCTCCAAAGCCGCTTCGAACGCGCTGTCCGTGTCCGGCGCATCAACGTCGATTCGGCCAAGGATGAGCTCGATCTCATGCGCCACGCCAACCGTCATCTGCTCGGTCACACCCTCGTACAAGCGCTGGATGAACACGACCGTGACGACCACCATGATGACGGTCACGGGTACGAGCAGGATCAGCGTCGAGCGCCCGTAAAAGGTCCTTGGCATCCAGTATTTCAGAAGCCGCCCAATCATGGCATGACCCTAAGGGCGTTGGAGCGGGAGAAAAAGGGGCCGATGAGCAAACCTCAAGCAGGGCTTGTTCGAACTGTCGAAGACGGAATTCGGTGCATCCTTGCCCCGAATCCGGGCGTCATGACCTATTGGGGAACGAACAGCTACATTGTCGGCCAAGGGCAGGTTGCCGTCATCGATCCCGGGCCGGAGGATGAAGCTCATCTAGACGCAATTCTGCGGGCAACGACGGGCGAGCACGTCACTCAAATACTGATTACGCACGCGCATGCCGACCACAGCCCGCTCGCCCGGACCCTGGCCGAGCGAACCGGGGCAGCCGTGCTGGGCTTCGGGCCACCGGAGGCCGGGCGCAACGCAACAATGCAAGGCCTTGCGGAAACGGGCCTCTCGGGCGGCGGAGAAGGTGTCGACAACCTGTTTCTACCCGACATCCAGATATCCGACGGAGACGTCGTCAACGGCGAGGACTGGCAGCTTGACGTGATTCACTCACCCGGCCACTTTGCCGGCCATCTTGCCTTTCGGATGGATGACGTGGTCTTCTCGGGCGATCACGTGATGGAATGGTCTTCCTCGCTCGTGTCGCCACCCGACGGAAACGTCCGGGATTTCATGCAGACGTCAGAGCGCCTGGCCAGCCTGGGTGCCCGTCGGTTCCTGTCCGGGCATGGCCCCGACATTCAGGATCCGGAGGAGCGCCTTTCCTGGCTGATCGAGCATCGCCAGGCTCGGGCAGACGCGATTCTGGATGCACTGGGCACGTCACCGCAAAGCGTCGAGGAAGTCACGCGCAAGGTCTACACCGACACTCCAGCCGCCATGCTGCCAGCTGCATCGCGAAACGTCTTCGCGCATCTCATCGACCATGTCGATAGGGGATGGGCAACGGCACATCCTGAACTCGGACTGTCCGCAGGATTCTCGCGAATCTGAACCCGGCCGGCATTGAAGGCCAGGATCCGGAACGACCACCGCATCTGCAGCAAGTCACCAAGTTTTCGCCGCTCCTTCCCACTGGACGAGGTCAAAGAGCATTGCTATATCAGCCATCGGCATTCCGGCGTAGCTCAGCGGTAGAGCAGTTGACTGTTAATCAATTGGTCGTTGGTTCGATCCCAACCGCCGGAGCCAACAAAA
>VXPN01000189.1 GCA_009839535.1 Boseongicola sp. SB0662_bin_57
AGAGGGCATCAGAAGCTTGAAGAAATGGCATCAAATGAATGATTCGAACCACTAGCGGAAAGGACGAACTCTCCAGAGAGTTTGTCGAGGCCTTGCAGAAATCGTGCGTCATGCTCGAAGCACAGGGCGACGGAATGCGCAGCTTTGCTGCGGTCACGCTTCACGTGCTGGCGGGGCGCACTCATTCAATCCAGTTCCTTGATGAGCCGGAAGCGTTCCTTCATCCACCCCAAGCCAGACTTCTCGGGCGCTACATCGCGGAAAGCAAAATTGGGAATTCCCAGCTATTCATAGCCACGCACAGCACTGATGCTCTGGAGGGCTTGATTGAAGGCGGTTCAGACAGGGTGCGCATCGTGCGGCTCCGTCGCGAGGGAGACGTCAATCACGTCAGGGAGCTCGACAGGAAACGGACAGGGGACGTGGCGAACGATGCCCTCGCACGCTTCTCGCGTGTCTTCGACGGAATCTTCTTCGAACACGTCTTTGTCTGCGAGGCGGATGCTGACTGCATGTTCTATCAGTCCGTTCTGGACCTTCCGTCAATCTCCGGTGACCGCCGTCCGGACGCACTGTTCGTCCATTCATCTGGCAAGGATCGAATGGCCAAACTCGTCGAGACGCTCAGATCGCTGGACGTGCCTGTTTCCGTCATCGCCGATGTCGATATCCTCAACGACGAAGGGAAATTCAAGAACCTGTTCGTGAAGCTGGGCGGCAATTGGGAAGAAGTTCTGCCACATTGGAAGGCCGTCAATCATGCAGTATCCACCAGTCGTCCGCCCCGCAATGCCGAGCAGATAACGGAGCGCATTCTGGGGGAGATCGAAGGCGTCGCCGGTGAGGGAGACTTTCCCAAGGAAAAGGAACGCGCAGTCAAGCAGGCATTCAAGGACGCCTCGCCTTGGGGTGCCATGAAAGGCAGCGGGCGGAGCGCACTCCCGTCCGGAGAGGCAATATCGCACTTCGATAGGCTGTGCGAGAAATGCAGCGACCATCGGCTCTGGATTGTGCCGGTCGGTGAGCTCGAAGGTTTTTGCCGGAGTGTCGGCTCCCATGGCCCAAGATTTGTCGAAAGCGTCTTGGAAGAGCGCGATCTGGCAGAGGATGCCGAACTCCGGGAGGCCCGTGAATTCGTGGAAAAGATCTGGGCGAAGGCCAAGCCCGCGTCATGACGGGTAGTCATCGGGAGAAATGCCAAAGGCCCCGCCAAACCGATTGTCCCAAGTCACCGTCGCCGGCTTGAAGGCTGTGGCAACTATCCGAAATCAAGCGAACGCCGAATCCGGCTGCGCACCATTGTGCGGCACGAACTTCCCCGAATCCTGCCGATGCCGTAGGATCCGCCCCATGACTGAACGGATCCCCTCATGGTCGCCACCGTCACCTCCCTGACCTCCGCGGCCGTCACGACCCGCTACTTCGAGCGGGACGGCTACTACGCGAAGTCGGACCCCGAGCACCGGAAGGCCAGCCGCTGGCACGGTGAGGGCGCGGCAGCGCTCGGCCTTGGGCGCAACGTCGCCCCCTCGCGCTTCGAGGCGATCCTCGCCGGCAATGTGCCCGGAACGGATGTCACGCTCGGGCGCATCCGCGACGGAAAGCGCGAGCACCGGCCCGGCCTCGACGTCACGCTCCAGGCCCCGAAGTCGGTCTCGCTCGCGGCGCTGGTCGCGGGCGACGGCCGGATCGTCCGGGCGCATGACGAGGCGGTGCGGGCGACGCTCGACTTCGTGGAAGGCAACCTGCTCGTCGTCCGGCAATGGGACCGGGAACGCAAGCGCCACGTCCGCGTGCCTTCGCCGTCGATGGTGGCGGCCACGTTCCGGCACAAGGCCAACCGCAACCTCGAGCCGCACCTTCACACGCACGCCGTGATCGCCAACATGACCCGGAAGCCGGACGGGAGCTGGGCCAGCCTCGACACGGGCGCGCTCGGGCGTTCGGAACGGCTCATCGGCGCGCACTACAGGAACGAGCTTGCGGCCCGGCTCCTGCGTCTCGGCTACGCGCTCCGGCCCTCCATGGTCGGGCAGGTGCCCGGCTTCGAGATCGAGGGCTACGGCCGGAAGCTCCTGGAGGAGAACTCGTCGCGGAGGCAGGAGATCGTGGCGTGGGTCCGGGAGCACGGCCTCGCGAACACGGCGGCGAACCGGCAGCGGGCGGCGCTCGCCACGCGCAAGACGAAGGACGAGCCGCACCACCGGGAGCTGGAGGCGGGATGGCGCGCCCGGGCGGAGGAGATGGGGCTCGACCGCAATCCGCCCCGTCCGGAAGCGGGGCGCAGGAGGGCCGCGAAGGAGGCGGGACGACACCCGACGATGCTGGAGATCGTCAGCCGCTCCGCGGAGCATCTCGCGGAGCGGGCGTCGGTCTTCCGCGAGGCCGACCTCTGCACGCTGGCGCTGGCCCATTCCCCGGGGCTGCACACCCTCGCCGACTACAGGTCGGCGCTCGACGGCATGAAGCGCGACGGCCACCTCGTCGACGCCGTGCGCGGCGGCCTCGGCCCCTGCCTGGTGACGAGCCGCGCGCTCCGGGCGGAGCGCGAGATCGTGGAGAGAATGCGGGCGGCGCGTGAAGCGGGCGGTCCGCTCGCCGATTCGGGACGCGTGGAGACGACGCTGGGGAGGGGTCCGCTCACCGAGGGACAGCGCGAGGCGGTGCGCGCGATCCTGCTCGGCGAGGGCCGGATCGCGGGCGTGCAGGGCTACGCAGGCACCGGCAAGACGGCGATGCTGAGCGCGGTCCGGGAACTCGCCGGCGACAGGCGGGTGATCGCGCTCGCCCCGAGCATGGCCTCGGTGCGGGCGCTCCGGCGGGAGGCCGGGATTCCCGCGCGGACGCTGCAGGGCTTCCTGTCGCGTCACAGGGACGTGGCCGACGGCACGGTCAGCGCGGAGGGGCTCGCGCGGCTCCGGGCGCTGCATTCCGGGTCGGTCCTCGTCCTCGACGAGGCCTCGATGGCCGGGACGGTGCAGATGCGCTCGCTGATGCGGATCGCGGACGCGCTCGACGTCGGGCGGCTCGTGCTCGTCGGCGACACGCGGCAGCTCAGGTCGATCGAGGCGGGCCAGCCATTCCGGCAGCTCCAGGAGGCGGGCATGCCGACGGCGGTGATGGACGACGTGCTCCGGCAGCGGACGCCGCATCTCAGGGAGGCCGTTGCCCACGTGATCGGCGGCAGGCCGCGCGATGCCCTTGGCCGGCTCGGCGACGACGTCCACGAGGTGGGCGCGGCAGAGCTCGGCCGCACGGCGGCGCGGCTGTGGCTGGACCTGGACCCGAAGGCCCGCGCTTCGACGGCGATCCTCGCGCCGACGCACGGGATCCGGGCGGAGATCGCCGCGACCGTCCGCGAGGGGCTCGCATCGGAAGGCGTCCTCAAGGGCCGGGAGATCGAGGTCCGGCGGCTGGTTTCCCGGGGCCTGACCAGGCCGCAGACCGCCGACGTCCGCAACTGGGACGAGGGCGACGCGGCGGTGTTCCACCACGACCTCTGGGGCGGCAAGGCGAAGGCGGGCGAGGTCTTCACCGTCGACGCGGTCGACGACGAGCGCGCGGAGCTCGTCCACGACGACGGACGCGTCCTGAAGGTGAAGCCCGGGGGAAAGCTGCTCCGCTACCAGCTGGAGCTTCACGAGACGGCGACGATCCGCCTGCGCGCGGGAGACGAGATCCGCTGGACGCGCAACGACGTCCGCCGGGACCTGGTGAACGGCGGGCGGGCCAGGGTGCTTTCCGTGGGTCCGAAGGCCGTACGGTTCCGGACCGCGGACGGACGCGGCCTGAAGCTCTTGCGGGACGACCCGCAGCTCCGGCACATCGACCACGCCTACAGCTCGACCGTGCACGGAGCGCAGGGCACCTCCACGGACCGGGTGATCGCGGTTCTGGATTCAGGACACGGCGCGCTCGCCGACCAGGCGACCTTCTACGTCGAGGTCACGCGCGCCCGCGACGAGGCGGTGATCCTGACCGACAACAGGGAGCAGCTTGCCGAGACGCTGGAGGATCGCACCGGGCTGCGGATGACGGCGCTGGAGGCCGTCGGCGAGAGGGTCGCGGAGCGCGAGCGCGTAACCGTCCCCGAGCCCGTGCCGGAAACCGCGCTGCCCGGGAAGGCGCCGGTGCTGACGACGGCCCGAGCCCTCGACAATCTCCAGGCGCAGGCGCGCGCGGCAGGCGCCAGCGTCCTCGACGCGCCGGGGTTCCGGGCCATGGCCGAGAGGCTGGACCGGGAACGGAAGCCGCCGGGGCTGCCGGAGCGCGAGCGGCAGGCGCTCGACGAATGGAAGGAGGAGATCGATCGCGAGACCGCCCGGCGGGACGCCGTGACGCGCCTTCCCGAGCGGGCCCTCGCGGCGGCGAAGGCCGTCGAGGCGAGGGACGGGCCGCCCGGTCCCGAAAACGCCGTCACGATGGCGGCGGGCGCCCTGGTCGCCGAGGGGCGGTCCATGCTGGCATCGCCGGAGCACGCGCCCCATCTCGATCATGCAGACGGTTTCCGGAAACGCGCCGAGTCCGGGCTGGACGCCCTGGAGACGGCCCTGGCCGACAGCGACGCGGAATTGGCCCTGGCCGAGTGGCAGGCGCTCGAGGCGCAGGCCGACACGGAAGGCACGAGTCCCTTCCAAGCGACAGAAAGCGAGGAACTGCTCGGTCGCATCGAGGCGCTCGCCGGCGACGGCCGCGTGCCCGAATCCCGCAGGGAAGGGCTCGACCGGATCCTGGCGGACCGCGCGGGCCATGTCCGCGACCGGGAGCTCCACGCTGTCGAGGACGCATGCCGGAACCTGCGGGCCCGGGCGGAAAGGGGCGGCGGAAGCGTCGCCGTCCGGCCCGGAGCGGGCGCGGTCCTGAAGCGGATCGGCGAGTTCGCCGCAAGGCATCCCGGAGCCCTTCCGGAACCGCTTGCCGGTTTCGCAGGCGAATGCGGCGCCCGGTTGCGCGAACTGGGCGACCGGCTCGAACATGCCGGCGCCGGAATCGTGCAGGCGGTCCAGGAGCGGGACGAGGCCAAGGCCGGGATCGAGAGGGAATGGCGGAGCCGCCGCGCGAAAGCGGCGACGCAGCATCGCGACATCGCCTTCCTGCCGGGAACGGAGGCGCTGCTCTGGCGGACCCGCGAGTTCGAGGAGAGGCATCCCGGCGTTCTGCCGAAGGCGACGGCCGACCTCGCGAGGGACTGCGAAGGCGTTCGGCACAGGTGGGAGCGGTTCGGGCATGCCGTCAAGGAGATCGCGGACTGCGCGGAGACGCCGGAGCCTCCCGGGGAGGCCACGTGCAGGGCCATGGCCGAGGCGGAGGGGATTCTCGCCGACGACCGCCTGTCGGCCAGGCTCCTGGACACGGGGCGTCTCCTGCCGGTGAAGGACCTCCTCGCCGAAATGAACGAGAGGCGAGCGGCGGAGGACCGGATCCTCGGCCTTCGCAAGGACCTCGGCAAGATCGAGGCGGAGGCGGAGCGGCAGGGCTGCCATCCGTTCCACGTGGCGGGCTACGGCCGCTTCGTCGAGCGGCTCGCGGGCTTCGGACACGACCTGCCCCCGGACCTCGCGGGCATGGTGGACGGGCTGCCCGGGCTGGAGGCGAGGGACCGCGGGATCCGGCATCGCGTCAGGGAAGTGACGGGTTTCGACGCCAGGAGACGGAGGATCGTCGAGCGGGCCGCGCGGTGGCGGCCGGAAACGCCGCTCGGCAGGAGCCTGGCCAGCAGCTACGGGCTCTGGGCAAGGTTGGCCCCGAAGGTGATCGAGCGAGGAGAGGCCCTGGCAAGGGACCCGCTGGTTTCGCCCGACGACCGGAAGGCGCTGGAAAGGGCGACGGCGCGCATCAGGGACACGCTCGACGCCTGCGGCCTCGAGGCGCGGCATGTCCGGACGTTCGAGGGAATCCGCGACAGGGCGGAGGCGCAGGGATGCCATCGCTTCTTCGTCAAGGGCTACAGGGGCTGGGTCGACGACCTGGGCCAGCAGGCGTGCGTGGGGCCGGGAAAGAACGCGCTCGCGGCCCGCGAAAGGCTGCTGCGCGACGACATGCGGGTCGCGCAGGCCTGCGTCGAAGGCCTGGAGGACGATCTCGCGAAGGCCGTTCGGGAGCGGGAGGAAGGCGGCGGGCGGTTCGTGTCGGAGATGCACCACTACGCCGGGTGGAAGCGGGAGGCCACGCGCCATGTCGGGTTTTGCCAGCATGTCCTCGGCAACAAGGACCGCTACGGTCCGCATCTTGACAGGGTTCCCGGGCTGGAGAGGCGCATGCGCGAGATGGCGGCCACGATCACGGAGACGGTCACGCGCGACGCGCCCGTCCGCAAGGAGGTCGAGGCGGCGTACAAGGTGCAGATGGAGCGAGAGAGGGAGGCCAGGCAGCGCGAGCAGGAACTGGAAAGGAGCCAGAGTCCGTCGCACTCCATGAGCGCAGAGACAGACATCGGACGGTAGGCGACGGCCAGGAATTCGCGCGCGGCGTCCGGGCGATCAGGCCGAATCTTCGTCGCTCTCCAGGCTGCGGCGGATCGAACGCGCGACGGCGGGGCCGTCGTCGTCGCCGAACGCCAGCTGCAGCATGTCGTGAAGCTCCTCCGTCCGCCCCTCCCGCTCCATCGCGGCGAACCGCTTCCTGCACAGGGACTGTACGCTCATCCGGAGAATCCACAGATCGGGATGCTCCGGCAGCGCCGGGTCCGGCTTCACCCGCGCCCAGCCGAGGATCCCCTCGTACATCCTGCGCTGCTGCTCCGGGGTGAGCGCCTGCGACGCAACCGGCCTCGCGTTCGGCGAGGGATCGTCGGTCAGGCAGCGCCGGACGACGTGGCGGCCGATCCCCTCGCCGGCGGCCTCCGCCGCGGCCCTGATCCGCGTCCACTCGTCGTCGGTGCAGGACATCGAGTTGCCGACCGCTCGCTCGTTCCGTCGCCGCGTCACGGATCGCCGCTCCGTTCCGGACCTTCGGCCGTGCCTGCGTCGGGCGCGTCGAACAGGTCCGGCTGTAGGGGCGTGCCTTCCGCCGCCTTCGCGTCGTCGGGAACGGCCGCCGCGCGCGTCCCGGGTTCGGACCCGGATCCCGCCTTCCGATGGGCGTGTCGCCCGCCGAGCGGCAGGTCCTCGGACTTGCGCCAGTCCGGATCCAGGGAGAAGCCCAGGAAGTTCATGGCCCGGCCGATCGTCGCCCCGGTGCCCTCGACGAACGTCGCTTGTGTCAAGGGGCCGCAGACCGCGACGCACCGGTCCAGGATCTCGAGCTGCCGGCGCTGCTCCGCGCCGGTCAGCGCCATCGGGTAGCCCGCCTCCGGATGCGGCGGGCCGTCAGGCGCCTCGCCGTCGAGGACGCGGGAGAGGATATACGCGGAGACGTCCACGCCCTCGGCCCGGGCCCTCGTCTTGATTGCCCGCCATTCCGACGGCCTGCACGTCACGCAGCGCTGACGCCGGGTCCGTCCCGCCGGCCCGGTCACGGATCCCCCAGGTCGAGTTCCGCGTCGAGCCACGCGCCCTCCCTGGCGACGACGTCGTCCCAGAACGCCTTGGCCCCGGCGTCGGCCATCCGCCGCTCCTCGACCCGGGCGAGCACCAGCGTCGCCAGCGCGGTGCGCCGGCGGACCTCCGGCGGCAGTCCGGACGGCGCCTCGGCCTCGGGCACGGGGTCCCGGGATTCGAGCGCGCGCTCGACGAGGAAGCGGGAAATCGACAGGCCCGCGCGGCCGGCGAGCGCGCCGATCATCTCCCACTCGCTGTCCGTGGTCATCACGCAGCGCTGCCGCGTCCTCTCTCTCGGCGCTCGGGCCATGGCGGGGACTCCCGATTCGATGGTCGCCGCGATCATACAGGTGCGGATCGCGGCTTCAACGGCGTCCGAGCCACCCTCCTGACCACCCTTATCCCAAATGCTACACATATGCCTTCTGGACGTGCGCCCCTTGAATCAAAGCGCCTTCCCGAGGTGCCAGGATGTTATCGGCCGCGACCTGCCCGTCCCTGTATGCCCCCCGCACAATCTCGGAATCCGCTTGCTACATCCCCTAACATGCTGTAAACAAGCGCCTAAGCGAGAGCAGAGATCCGATCTGTAGTGTATCTGTATGTCACTCACCGTGACTGTTTCCGTTACACCAGCATCGAGAAGCCGGCAGGCGTCAGGTAGACGTCCCACGATGTCAGGACATTGGTCATGGCCGCGCGACCAAGAAACAGCGCGAAACTCATGTGGGCAAAGAAGCTCCAGAACAGGAACACGAAAGCGAGAATCGCCCCGGCCCAAGGCAACTGCCGTCCCCGCTCCTTCCAGACCACAGTGAGGATTCCGGCCCATTCCAGTTGCTCATCTGCCTCGATCCGGCGACTGGTCTCATAGAGCCCGACGGCGGCAAAGGGAGCAATCAGCGGAAAGCCGAGCGCAAAGGCAAGGGTCCAGAAAAAGGTGCCGGCGCCAAGCCAGACAAGCAGCCACCCCGAAACGACATAAACGCCACTGAACAGGATTCCGTACAGAGGCGCGCTCCTGAAGTCCTGGATGCCAGCCTTGATCGACACGAACAGTTCGGCCAGCGTGACGTCCGCGATTTCCGGAACCTTGCCGGCTGTAGAGAGTCGAAATGATTGGACTCAGTGGGGAACACCCGACCTAAGGCGACCAAGGGCGACCAAGGGCGACCGGGCCAACAAAATAAGGGCTTTCGCGCAAATCATGCCGCCGAACGCCATGTTCCCCAGAATCGGCGGGTGAATCGTTTCGATGGACTCAAAACCGCCGCTTGTTCCCCAAAATCGGCAAAATGTGGGGAACATGGCACATGGGGAACATCGTTCGCGTCTGTTCCTCAAAAGTGGGGAACAAACCCGCCTTCACAGCTGCCCTGCCAGCCAGTCGCGCACCAGCAGCTCGACCTCGGCCGCGT
>VXPN01000134.1:0-1614 GCA_009839535.1 Boseongicola sp. SB0662_bin_57
AGCACGTCTTCCGGAGACGTGCCCCAGGTGACAACGGGCGGAATCTCCGCCGCGTCCATCCTGACCACTTGATCATAGTGCGCACCCTCGTCGGACTGAAGGGTGTTCCAGCAGGTCACGGCCAGTTCCCATTGCCCGCCCTTCGGCGCGTTGGGGCGGCCCTTCACGTATTCGATTGTCGTGCTGTCGGGTGCGACAAGCCCGGCGCGCGCACCGCCCTCGATGGCCATGTTGCAGACCGTCATGCGACCTTCCATGGTCAGGTTCCGGATTGCGCTGCCCGCATATTCGATGACATGGCCCGTTCCGCCAGCGGTTCCGGTCTTGCCAATGATCGAAAGCGTGATGTCCTTGGCTGTCACGCCCGGGGCAAGGTCGCCGTCAACCTCGACCAGCATGTTCTTCGATTTTTTCTGAATCAGCGTCTGGGTCGCGAGCACATGCTCGACCTCCGACGTGCCGATGCCGTGCGCCAGTGCCCCGAAGGCCCCATGCGTTGCCGTGTGGCTGTCCCCGCACACGATCGTCATCCCCGGCTGGGTCCAGCCCTGCTCCGGTCCGATGATGTGAACGATTCCCTGCCGGTCGTCGTCGATGTCGTAGAGCTCGATGTCGAACTCCTTCGCATTCTGACGCAGGGCTTCGACCTGGATCCGCGACTGCTCGTCCTTGATTCCCTCCAGGCGGGTCGGATCCGTTGGCACGTTGTGGTCCGGGACGGCCACCGTCTTCTCTGGCGCCCGGACCTTGCGGCCTGCCATTCGAAGCCCTTCGAAGGCCTGCGGGCTCGTCACCTCGTGAACAAGATGGCGATCGATGTACAGGCGGCACGTGCCGTCCTCGGCTTCATGGGCAACATGGTCGTCCCAGATCTTGTCATAGAGAGTGCGCGGAGCGGTCATGGTCATTCAACTTTGCATGGGTGGCGTGCATTCAGTGGCGTGCATTCATTGGCGCGTTTGGCCTATGCCCGAACGTTCGAGAACACTTGGCAAGACGCGTCCGCAGGTCGTTGCGGACGCCCGTTCCGGATGTTCGTGTCAGTCAGGCGCATGATGGCGCAAGTTACATCCCCTGCCGACCGGGAACAAGTTTGGATCGCGCCCGGTTGGACACTCACGTTCCCGTGCGCATCGGAATTTCCGACCGGCGGTCTCGGTGGCCGGGAATTCGCCAAGTGCCGGCGCAACGGCGGTTCCGCGCATCATGCCTCGTCGAATTCGCACAGCGTGTGAATTTCCATCCCCAGCGCTTCCAGCCGGGAACGCCCGCCAAGTTCCGGCAGGTCTATGATGAAACTGCATCCGACAATGTCGCCGCCCAGACGTTCGACGAGCCTGATCCCGGCCTCGGCCGTGCCGCCTGTTGCCAGCAGGTCGTCGACCAAGAGGACCTTGTCGCCTGCGTCTATGGCATCGTCATGGATTTCCATGACCGCCTCGCCGTATTCCAGCTCGTAGTCCTGGCTGAGCGTGGCGCCCGGCAGCTTGCCCTGCTTTCGCACCGGCACGAACCCGACCGAAAGTTGATGCGCGATCGCGCCCCCGATGATGAACCCGCGCGCCTCAAGCCCCACGACCTTGTCGATCTCCTGGTCGGCAAAGGGATGCAGCA
>VXPN01000134.1:1714-8830 GCA_009839535.1 Boseongicola sp. SB0662_bin_57
CGCGCGAGCTTGGCTTCCGGCATGTTCGTCATCCCGATCACGTCGCACCCCCAGCGCTCCCGGTACATGACCGATTCGGCAAGCGTCGAGAATTGCGGGCCCTCCATCGCCAGATACGTGCCGCCGCGGTGCACCTTGGCACCGACCGCCTCCGCGGCTTCGGCCGCCACAGCTCCCAGTCGCGCGCAGGTCGGATGCGCCACGCTCACATGGGCGACGCAGCCTTCGCCAAAGAAACTCTTTTCGCGCGCGAACGTCCGATCAATGAACTGGTCAACGATCACGAATTCGCCTGGCGCCATGTCTTCCCGGAACGAGCCGCAGGCTGACACGCTGACGACATCCGTCACGCCAAGGCGTTTCAACGCATCAATGTTTGCCCTGTAGGGCACGGTCGTGGGCGAATGAATGTGGCCCCTCCCGTGCCGGGGCAGAAACGCCATTCTGACGCCTTCCAACGACCCAGTCAGTATCCGGTCGGACGGCATTCCCCACGGACTCTCGATCAAGATCCACTCGGCATCTTCGAGATCCTCGATCTCATAGATCCCGCTGCCGCCGATCACGCCGATCACTGTTGCACCTTCACCCATGGCATTTCCCCAGATGTGCGGAGCGACGGTAGAAGACACCGACGCGGACAGCAACGCCCAACAGATGAATGCCCCTAGATCGTCCCGCGAAACCATCCGGGGCAAGGAAGTCTGTGCAGGCTGAATGCCTCGACAGCCAAACGCCCCCCGAGCAAGTCCGGAGTCAAGCGAGTCGCCGACGAAGAAGCATGCCGCCCGAGGGTTGATTCGATCCGATTCCAAGGGCAGGGTCCTGATCATGACGGTCCAGTACCCGGTTCCCTTCCAAAAGTCCCGGCATGTGCCCGAACGCGTGGCATTCGATCGCCGCGAACTGATGGCCATCCTGAACGTCTACGGCCGCATGGTCGCCGCAGGAGAATGGCGCGACTACGGCATGTCCTTCCTGCAGGACATCGCGATCTTCTCTATCTTTCGCCAAACCGTGGAGCATCCGATCTACCGGATTGAGAAGCGGCCCAGGCTCCGGGAGAGGCACGGCATGTACTCCGTTGTCGGCATGGATGGCCGCATCCTGAAACGCGGCCATGACCTGAAGAGCGTCCTGCGCGTCCTTGAGCGGAAGCTCATCCGCATCGTCGAGTAGCCCGCTTCCGTCACGGGCCATGCCACAGCCGCGTAACGCGCGTCGGTCGCAGTCGCGAGGTCACCGACCCCGTGTCTGTTGCCGCAATCCGGGCCGCCGCGGTCTCTGTCGGCTCCTCGACGACCGACATGTGGTGGGCGTTTGCATGGATGAGCGTGCCCTCGCCGCCGGCGATCGCGACGTGACCATTCCAGAACACAAGGTCTCCGGCGTTCAGGGCATCGGTTGCCGAAAGGCGCTCTCCAGGCATGGCCTCCTGAAGATCGCTGTCCGGCGGGCACTCAAGGCCCGCCGCGTGGAACGCCGCCTGCACCAGTCCGGAGCAATCGATTCCGAAGCCGGAGTTCCCGGCCCAGACATAGGGCGTTCCCAGCATGACCCGCGCCCAGCCAACGACGTCCCCGTCTCCCGAATCGAGCTCCGCCAGGTGCGCGGCAGGCACGTACATGCGATCCCTTGAGGTGATCCTGCACCATGCGCCGGACCGTTCCGTCACCCGGACCTCGGAGTTCAGGTGCAGGTCCCGCACGGGCAAGGCCTGGATGCTCGCATTCGCCAGCGCGAACGTGGAGCGAACCGCGACCCTGTGCGTCGGACGGAAGGCCCTGTCCAGGCATGCCGACTCGACATGACCGACATACCCGTCCTTCGAGGAGTATCCGAAACTCCAGCCGCCTTCCCTATCGAGTTCGACAAACCTGTCGCCGAAAGTCAGCTGACGAACGGCTCGGCCCCCGGGCGAATGAAGCAGCCAAGCAGTTTCGGCGAGGCTGTACACCTTTCCGTCCGTGAAGAGGTCCGCGTCAACAATGCCCTTCAGGTCGCGCCTCGCCACGCGTCCGTTTGCCGCCAGGAATCTCCTGTCGCTCATTCGAGCATCTCCGGCAACGCCCTGTAGAGTGCACGGATGCCCTGCCCGGCTCCACCCTTGGGACGGCCTGGCGCAGATTCCCGAGTCCATCCGAAGATGTCGAAGTGCATGTAGCGCGGCGTAGCCGTGACGAAACGTCGAAGGAACAGTGCGGCCGTGATCGATCCCGCGAAACCGCCCTTCGGCGCATTGTCCAGATCCGCGATTCCCGGCTCGATCATCCTCTCGTACGGCTCCCAGAAAGGAAGTCTCCAAACCGGATCCCGAACCGAAACTGCCGCCGCCTCCAGGACGGCCGCATCGCCGTCATCGGTTGCGTAGAATGGCGCGAGGTCCGTGCCCACCGCAACCCTGGCCGCCCCTGTCAGGGTGGCCATCGAAACGATCAGGTCGGGTTCGCCCTCGTCGGCCAGGGCCAGCGCGTCGGCAAGCACGAGCCGGCCCTCGGCATCCGTGTTGTTGATCTCGACCGTGAGACCCTTTCGCGAGGTCAGGATGTCGCCTGGACGGAACGCCTCGCCGGAGATGGAGTTCTCGACCGCCGGAATCAGGACGCGCAGCCGGCAATTCGCCCCGCCGTCCAGCAACATGTGGGCGAGACCCAGCACGTTGGCGGCTCCGCCCATGTCCTTCTTCATCAATTGCATGGACGTGCCGGGCTTGATGTTGAGCCCGCCGGTATCGAAGCATACGCCCTTGCCAACCAGTGCAAGGGACGGACCGCTGCCACCCCATGACATGTCAATCAGCCTCGGCTCCCTGGAACTGGCCCGCCCCACTGCGTGGATCATCGGAAGGTTCCGCTCCGACAGCGCGGCACCGGTCGTGACTTCAACGGTCATTCCATGGGTCCTCGCAAGATCGCGCGCCGCCGCCTCGAGCTCGTCCGGTCCCATATGCGAGGCGGGCGTGTTGATCAGGTCGCGTGCCAGCGCCTCGCCGCGCGCGACCCGCTCCAGCATTGCCGCATCAACGCCTTCAGGCGCCAGGAACATGGCCAATGGCCTTGAATCCGGGACGAACCTGTCGAACCGGTAGCCTGCGAGCAGCAAGCCAAGCGCGGCCTCGGCAAGCTCGTCGCCCTCCAGGCCGCACTCAAGCCGCCAGACGCCCTCGGGCAGTTTCCCGCGCAGTCCCGCGGCCAGGAACCGGTCCCGTGCGCGGTCCTTCCCGCTTCCAAGGCCGCCGACGGCGCCGCCCAAGCCACCCTTGCCTGGCAAGGGGAGGACTTCTCCGGCACGGGCCTTGAAGCCCGCTGCGCCGACCCAGTCTCGCGTCGCCTCGTCTTGCGCCGCGATCCAGTCAGCGAGCCCTTCCTCCTTCACCAGAAACAGCGGCCTCGCCGCAGATGCGTCCGTCGAAAATGCGAGCACTGTCAATGCACTTCCCCCCGGCAGGTTTCGGCAAATCCTATGCCAATCGGCAACACGTGTCATTCCCGCAGCACGACCTGCCGAAACGGGTTGCGTCCCGAACCGGACCGACGCCTGTTCACGATGCGTCAAGACGTCTTGCAGGCGCCCCTTTTCCTTGATCGGCCGCCAGTGTTACTGCTTGCACGAAAACACGCTGTCAATCGAAGGCCATGCCTGCAAAGCCCCGAATCGGGAAGGAAGCCCATGGAACACGCCCGCGCGCTGCCAAGCCACTTGGTCGAACGGTACAAAGGCTGGAAGTCATCGACATTTGCGGAAAGCCGGGCCCGGTACGAGCATCTTGCGAACGAGGGCCAGAAACCGTCGGCAATGGTGATTTCATGCTGCGACAGCCGGGTCCAGGTCACTTCGGTCTTCAACGCCGGTCCCGGCGAGTTCTTCATGCATCGCAACATTGCGAACCTTGTCCCGCCCTGCACGCCGGACGGGAACATGCACGGCACGTCCGCAGCCATCGAATATGCAGTGACGGCACTCAAGGTCGAGCACCTGATCGTGGTTGGGCATTCAAGCTGTGGCGGAGTCGCGGGTTGTCATGCCATGTGCTCCGGCCAGGCCCCTGAACTTGAAGACAAGTCGAGTTTCGTCGGGCGCTGGGTGGAGATCCTTCGCCCGGGCTATGAGCGTGTCGCTGCCCGAAAGGACGAAACCGACCCGATCCGGGCCCTCGAACATGAAGCCGTCGTGGTCTCGCTCGAGAACCTCATGACCTATCCGTTTGTCGAGGAAGCGGTTGCTGCGCGGACGCTGTCACTCCACGGCCTCTGGGTGAACATCGGGAGCGGTGACCTGCTGCAGTACATGCCGGAAACCGGTGAATTCGGGCCGGTCTGACCATGCCTGCGCCACGAGCTGGGCTCGGACGAAGAGGTCCGGGCACGGCTCATGGCAAAGCATGAACAGGCTCTCTCGCCATCTGGGCGGATCCGGCAGGCGACCTGGATTGGCGCAGCACAACCGACGGTCGTTCACGCGACCGCTTCGTCCGCCTTCTGAAGCACCCGGTTTCCCAGGAGTTCGGCGATCTGAACCGCGTTCAGCGCCGCGCCCTTCCTCAGGTTGTCCGAGACGCACCAGAAGTTCAGGCCGTTCTCCACCGTCGAGTCCTGGCGGATCCTGCTGATGAAAGTGGCGAAGTCTCCGACACACTCGACCGGTGTCGCGTAGCCGCCGTCCTCGCGCTTGTCGACGACGATGACGCCGGGGCTTTCGCGCAGGATTGCGCGTGCCTCGTCTTCGTCCAGGAATTCCTCGGTCTCAACATTGACTGCCTCGGAATGACCCACGAATACCGGAACCCGCACGCAGGTTGCCGTGAGCTTGATCGAGGGATCGACGATCTTCTTCGTCTCGGCGACCATCTTCCATTCTTCCTTGGTCGAACCGTCATTCATGAAGACGTCGATATGCGGAATCACGTTGAACGCGATCTGCTTCTGGAACTTCTTCACCTCGACTTCGGACACCGGATTGTAGATCGCCTTGGTCTGATCCCACAGCTCATCCATTCCGTCCTTTCCGGCCCCGGAAACGGACTGGTAGGTCGAGACGACGACTCGCTTGATCCCTGCACGGTCATGCAGCGGCTTCAGCGCAACCACCATTTGTGCGGTTGAACAGTTGGGATTGGCAATGATGTTCCTGTTCCTGCAATCCATGATCGCGTCCGGGTTCACTTCCGGAACGACCAGGGGAATGTCCGGGTCGTAACGATAGAGGGACGAGTTGTCGATCACGACGCAGCCCGCCTTGGCCGCCCTAGGGGCATATTCCCTGGTCGGGCCGGATCCGATCGCGAAAAGCGCCATGTCGAACCCGCCGAAGTCGAAGACGTCCAGATCCTTCGTCTTGAGAGTCTGGTCACCGTAGCTGACTTCGGTGCCGAGCGACCTGCGGCTCGCAAGCGCCACGACCTCATCGGCGGGGAACTGGCGCTCCGCCAGGATGTTCAGCATTTCGCGGCCCACGTTGCCCGTGGCGCCGACGACTGCGACGCGATAACCCACCTTGGCCTCCTGCTTGGCTGGGACGGTGTCCAATATCGCCTGTTCGCGCCAGAGAAAAGAGGGCGAATCGTCCCGCCCCGCATCCGTACAAGCATTGAAGCCGGTCAGCGCACTGCAGCCAAACCGAAATGCCGGCGGCGTGTGTGCGCCGTTTCCCGCCTGCAGCAGGATACGGCGTCGGTTGCCCTTTGACCTCCCGTCCCTTTCGAAGCACGTTCTTGGCCATGAACGCCAGCCTTCCCTACCGGCCCTGCGCAGGCGTGACGCTGGCCAACGGCCAAGGCCTCGTCTTCACCGGCGAGCGCGTCGACACGCCTGGCGCCTGGCAAATGCCTCAGGGCGGCGTGGACAGCGGCGAGACGCCTCGAACAGCGGCGTTTCGCGAGCTTGAGGAGGAGACGGGCGTGTCGCCGGCCCTGGTCACCCTTGAACGCGAGCATCCGGACTGGATTCTCTACGACCTCCCTGAACACCTTGTCGGCAAGCTGTGGAACGGCCGCTATCGGGGACAGAAGCAACGATGGTTCCTGATGCGGTTCCATGGCGCTGACGGCGACATCGACCTGGACCGGGAGCACCGCGAATTCTCACGTTGGCGCTGGTCCACTCCGGACGAAGTGATCGGAAACATCGTCCCATTCAAGCGAGACGTCTACAAGCAGGTCATCGCGGCGTTCCGCCCGCACCTGTCTGCCTCTCCGTAGATGCCGAGCTTTCCGGCACGGCGCATGATGTCGCCGGGCTTCCGTTTCCCGTCCGGGCCATGTCGGCCGCATCCTGCGTGCCGACCGAGAAACTCGCTTTCCCTCCCTGGCCCTCGACGATAGACCCGCTGCATGCCGAAAGGGAAAGTCGACACGAAGGCGGTTGGGCTGGATGCGGGGGTCGGCTTCATCCGGTGGCTGACCGGCGCCGAGAACCTGCACTACGGCTTCTGGACCGATCTGGAACCCGTCGCAGGAAACACTGGCAAGGCTCAGGAAGCATATACCGAAAGGCTCCTCGGCTACCTGCCAGAAGGCCAGCTCTCGATTCTCGACATCGGCGGCGGTGCGGGAGAGACCGCCAAGAAGCTCACTGATCGCGGCCACCGGGTGGACATCGTCGTGCCATCCCGCATGCTTGCAGAGCGCTGCCGCGCCAACGCGCCCGATGCGCGCATCCATGAAACGACCTTCGAGACGTTTGAAGGCGACACCGCGTTCGATCTGTGCCTGTTTTCGGAGAGCTTCCAGTACATCCCGCTCCAAGTCGCGCTGGGAAAGGCGCTGCGACTGACCGCTCCGGGCGGCCATGTCCTGATCGCCGACTGCTTTCGGTCCGAGGATTTCGAGCCGGACGGCGAAACACGGATCGTGGGCGGCGGACATCCCGTTGAGGATTTCCGGGCAGCTCTCGAAGCTTGCGACGGAGCCGTGCTCCGCCAGGAGGACATTACCGAAGCGGTCGCCCCCTCGATCGACATCGAGCAAGGGCTGTTTCACGTCCTCGGCGATGCGGTCACGCGCGTTGATGCCGAGCTTTCCGCGAAACGGCCCGTAATGCGCTGGCTGCTGGCGGGCGCGACCAGGCTCGCATTCGGGCGCCGCCGCCTGTACCGGCTGGACAGGCGGCTTCGCGGCAA
>VXPN01000199.1 GCA_009839535.1 Boseongicola sp. SB0662_bin_57
CGGGACGGCCCCGGCCAGCGACGCCGCTCCGGCGCCTGCGGACACGCCCGCCACGACGGCGGACGACGGTTCGACGGTCGCAGGCGTCTTGCCGACGGAATCGGCGGACGCCACGGGTGATACGGCTCCGGCCAGCGACGCCGCTCCGGCGCCTGCGGACACGCCCGCCACGACAGCGGACGGCGGCACGACGGTCGCGAGCGTCTTGCCAACGGAATCGGCGGGCGCTTTGGTCGAGACGGCACTGGACAGAGATGGTGCTCCGGCACCTGCGGAAACGGCCGCGACGACGGAGGGTGACGGCACGACGGTCGCGAGCGTTGTACCGACGGAATCGGCGAAAGCTTTGGGCGAGGCAACACCAGAAGGCGCTGCAGTGTCCGATTCTGCAGCGTCGATTGCGCCTGCGCCAACAGCGATGAGCAGCGCAACATTTGACATTGTCCGTATCGAGCTTGGCGGCAGTGCGGTGATCGCTGGGCGGGGGGTCGAAGGGGGCGCGAAGGTCGCCATGTACCTGAATGGCGAACCGGTCGGAGAGGCCAGCGCAGATAGATCAGGCAATTTCGTGATTTTCGCCGAACTCGGCGTGTCGGATCAGCCTCGCGAACTGACGCTGACCGAGACCCGCCTGGATGGCACGATCCTGGATGGCGCATCGTCCTTGATTCTGGGCCCCGTTGCGCCAATGCAGATTGCAAGTGCAGTTGACGCAGCCAGTGACGAATCGTCAGAGACCGGCGCGATCGCCTCAACTGACCAGGCATCGCAATCCGATGATCAGCGAACGGCATCTGCCGGCGCTGCGACCGACCAGACGGCGCAGCCCGATGACGAGCGAGCAGCATCGGCCGTCGCTTCGACTGAACAGGCAGCGCAACCCGACGTCGAACAGACCGCTTCAACCGGCGAGATGACGCAATCCGATGACCGGCGGACGGCATCAGTCGCCGTTTCAAGCGACCAGGCAGAGCAGCCCGACGACGAGAGAACCGCGTTGGCCGCCGCTTCAACTGAACAGGAGGGACAGCCGGATGGCACGCAGTCCTTGCCGACCGTTCTTCTCTCCGACGAGAGCGGTGTCCGGGTCGTTCAGGATTCCAGCGACATTTCCGAGGTTCCGGAAAATGTCTCGGTGGACACGATTGCCTATGACGAGGAAGGTGAGGTTACGGTCGGAGGTCGCGCCACAGGAACGGAAACGGTTAGAATCTACCTCGACAACAAGGATCTGGTCGATGCCGACGTGGGCGAAGGCGGCCAGTGGCGCACGCCGCTGCCGGATGTCGACACGGGCACCTACACGCTTAGAGTCGATGAACTCAACGCAGAAGGCAGGGTGATCTCGCGCGTGGAGACTCCGTTTCTCCGTGAGGCGGTCGAAGACATTCAGACGCTGGACAAGAGTCCGGTAACCTTGATCGCGCCGGTGTCGCTTGTCACGATCCAGCCTGGAAACACGCTCTGGGGTCTTGCGCGAAAGAAATACGGCAGGGGAATTCTCTACGTACGTGTCTACGAGGCCAATACGGACCGTATACGCGACCCCGACCTGATCTTTCCCGGCCAGATCTTCGCGGTGCCAGATTGAGTGGGGAACGAAAGTCAGGCGTCCCTGCCGCCCGGCCCACGCCACGAAGGTTGCTGCAGGCAGCGTTCCGGTCCAGTTCCGCATGTGGCAAGTGACCATGTCGTGCAATGCCCTTCCAAGGAGCGACTGAGACTGGGGCAGCGACTCGTTGCCTGGCCCTTTGAAGTCATCGCCGAACCTTCGTAAAGACGGGCGAACCGGGAGCATCGTGCCAGATGCAGGCATGCCGATGGCACGAGATTCCGATTTGAGGGGAAGCGGCGATTTCATGTGCCTGTCGCGTCAGTGCTCATTGTCGGAGTGTGCAAGGGCGAAGGCGTGGCTGCGGTGCAGAAGGAACGAGGCGGGATGACCGACGTCCATTCTCCAGCCAAGGGACGCGATGGCGGCCTGAGCATCATCAGGAAGCTTGCACCATTCCTCTGGCCGTCAGACAAGCAATGGGTTCGGCGGCGCGTCGTATTGGCCCTGCTGGCCTTGCTGCTCTCCAAGATTGTCGCAGTTGGCACGCCCTTTCTCTACAAGGCTGCGGTTGACGTGCTGGCCGGAGAGGACGTGGATCCAGTCTGGGCTCTCGGCATCGGTGCCGTCGGAATCACGGTTGCCTACGGCATGGCAAGACTTCTGACGATCGGATTTCAGCAGTTGCGGGATGTCCTGTTCGCCGCCGTTGGCCAGCGCGCCCTGCGGCAGATTGCGCTCGAGACCTTCAACCATGTCCATGCGCTTTCGCTTCGCTATCACATCACGCGAAAAACTGGCGGCCTCAGCCGGATCATCGAGCGCGGCGTGAAAGGCGTCGAGTTCCTGCTGCGGTTCCTTCTGTTCTCCATCGCTCCGCTTGTCGTGGAACTGGCGATGATCGCTGCCGTCCTGGCAGTCGTGTTTGACATCTGGTACCTGGTTGCCGTCGTCGTGACCATATTCGTGTATGTCTGGTTCACGTTCAGGGTTACCGAATGGCGGGTGACGATCCGTCGGGAAATGAACGAGCAGGACACCGACGCCAACCAGAAGGCGATCGACAGCCTGCTCAATTTTGAGACGGTGAAGTATTTCGGCGCCGAGGAGCGCGAAGCGAACCGGTATGACGGCGCGATGGAACGCTATGTCTTTGCGGCTCTCAAGACGTCCTATTCGTTGGCATTCCTGAATTTCGGCCAGGCGTTCCTGATTTCAGGCGGCCTTGTTGTCGTCATGATCATGGCTGCGGTCGGGGTTGCCGACGGCACCCTGACCGTCGGCGACTTCGTGATGGTGAACGCCTACATGATCCAGATCACCATGCCCCTGAATTTCCTTGGCACGGTCTACCGCGAAATCCGGCAAAGCCTGGTGGACATGGGAGAGATGTTCGACCTGCTGGCACATCCCGCGGAAGTCCAGGACAAGCCAGGGGCGCCTGATCTCGCGGTTGCCGGCGGGCAGATCACGTTCCAAGATGTCCAATTCGGCTACCAGGAAGGTCACCTTATCCTGAAGGGGGTGACGCTTGAGGTGCCCGCCGGCCGCACGGTGGCGATCGTGGGTCCGTCCGGCTCCGGAAAGTCCACGATCGGACGGCTTCTCTTCCGTTTCTACGACACGAGCGACGGCGCGCTCCTCATTGACGGGCAGGACATTCGCGACGTCACCCAGAAGAGCCTGCATGCGGCGATCGGAGTCGTGCCGCAGGATACGGTGCTCTTCAACGACACCATCTACTACAACATCGCATATGGCCGTCCCGAAGCGTCACGGGCAGAGATCGTCGAGGCTGCGCGGGCGGCAAAGATCCACGACTTCATCTCTGGTTTGCCGGACGGCTACGACACGACCGTCGGCGAGCGGGGGCTGAAGCTCTCGGGCGGGGAAAAGCAGCGTGTCGGGATCGCGCGAACGATCCTCAAGAATCCGCCCATCCTGCTTTTGGACGAGGCAACGAGCGCCCTCGACACGGAGACCGAATCCGAGATCCAGCATGAGCTTCAGGCCATGGGCGAAGGCCGCACCGTGATCACGATCGCGCACCGCCTGTCCACGATCGCCCATGCCGACCGGATCGTGGTGCTCGAAAACGGGCAAATCGTCGAAGAAGGGACTCACGACGCGCTTATCGCCCGAAACGGGAGGTACGCGTCGCTCTGGCATCGGCAGGCTGCCGAGGACGACGCGGCCTGACGACTTGTTCCGGGGCGACGCCGGCAACCTGGAAACCGAGAGACAAGCTGCTGGCGGGCTCCGGAACCGGACTCACGTTCAGGTGGAGCCCGGCACTACTCTGCCGCCCTCAATTCGTGCAGTGGATGAACAGTTCTGGCAGGGTCTGCGTCCACGTCCCAGACCACGTCCGTTCCCTTCATTTTCCTTGCTGCACGCCTCAGCGCCCAGTCCCGTGCGCTGCGGCTTCTTGCGCCACGTGTCAGTGCGCTCAACGCGCCAAGGGCGTTGGCGAGGATGGTCCAGAACCAGACACGCAGAGCCAGCATCGATGGCGTGAACACAAGCGTCAGGAGCGTTGCAGTGCCGAGGCCGAAGACCACGGCGGTCGCAAGGGGCTTCCACCAAAGCGCGGCTGGGGCGTTGAGCGAATATCCCCCATTGAAGAAGTCGAACGAAAGGCCCAGCATCATCGGCAGCAAGCCCGCGATCGTCGTTATGGTTGTCAGCAGGACCGGACGCAGGCGAGCCTCTGCGGTGCGAATGATGGCCTCGATCCGGGGCATGTACCGGGAATACTCCTGATACGTGTCGATCAGCACGATGTTGTTGTTCACGACAATTCCTGCAAGCGCGACGATTCCGGTTCCCGTCATGATGACCGAGAACGGCTGCTGCATCGCGAGCATGCCGATCAGGACGCCCGTGGTGGACAGGACCACTGCAAGCAGCACGAGGATCGCGTTGTAGAACGAGTTGAACTGCGCCAGCAGGATGATGAACATGAGGCCGAGCGCAGCCATGAACCCGGTCTGAAGGAAGGCTTGGGACTCCGCCTGGTCCTGGGCGTCGCCGGTCCATTCCCATTCGACGCCGTCGGGGAACGGTCTCGTTTCCTCGATCCACCTGGTCAAGGTCTCGATCCGTTCGGTGGCCGTGACCGGCACTGCGTCCAGGCCCTCTTCGGCAATGCGTGCGGCCAGGGCGCCGCTTCTTGCGTCCGCCGCCCTGACGACCTCCACGATCGCGCCATCGGAATCGACCAGTTTCACGAGGTCGCCTTCCACGTTGGCCTTGACATCGAAGAAACGGGTCTGATCGGTCCGGGTAATCTGCGCGAGCTGGGCAACGGGCTTTCGGACAATCAGGTTCGACAGCGGCACGAGACCTTGGTTGGTCCTGACCTTGAGCGAATCAAGCGTCGACAGAAACCTGTCGTCCTCGGGCAGCCGGGCACGGATTTCGATCTCTTCGTCCGAAGAGTCCACGCGCATCGTGTCCAGCAGGACGCCGCGCGTAACGAGCTGGATCATGCCGCCGATCGTCGCGACGTTGGCACCGTACTTGCCCGCTCTTTCGACATCGACATCGATCTGCCAGTCGATGCCGGGCAGCGGCAGGTTGTCTTCGATGTCGATGAGTCCCGGCGTTGCCTCGAAACGGTCGCGCGCAATCCGCGTCGCTTCGATCAGCTTGCCCCAGTCGTCCAGCTTGAGGCGCAGGTGCAAGGGTTTTGCCGACGAGGGACCACGCGTCAGGTTCAGGACTTCGACCTTGATGCCCGGGATTTCGCCGAGCTGCGCCTCGAGGTTTTCCAGAACGACGTTGCCGTTGAGGCTGCCAATCTCGATGCCATGCGCCTCGGCGACGGCCGATCGGTCTTCCCAGGCCACGAGCTCGATCTGGATCTGGCCGATCGCGTCGTTCGGACCTTGTGCGCCTCCGGTGTTCGCGTTCAGCCCGCCGGCGCCTGCGAAGGCGAATGCGTTCGTCACTCCGGGAGCGGCGAGGACGATTGTCTCCGCCTCTTTAACAAGCGCGTCCTTTTCGGCGAGGCTGAGGTTGCCGCGCGCGCGCACATAGATGATGGCTTGCTCGGCCTCGACTTCCACGAAGAACTCGACGCCCCTGTTGTTCGCGCCGAAATAGCTGAAGACCGAAAACACAAAGAAGATGACGACGCCTATGGTCACGACCGGCATCACCGGGTTGCCGGCAATGAACGCGATCAGGTGGCCGAACGGCGTGCGCTTTCTTCCTGTGCCGACCTGCCGCCTGTCGCGTTCGGGCTTGACGGCATTGAGCACGACGGACGAAAGCGTTGCCGCGATCACGAAAAGGATCGCGCCGACCGCGGACCCGGTGATTCCGGCGCCCGGCCCGCCGAGAAGGGCCGGGTTGAGGACCTGCAAGGCGGCCAGGAACATCATGAAGAACACGAGGGGGACAAGGGCTGCCCTGACTGGCCATGGAAGGGAGCGCACAAGCGCCGCCGAAATCCGTTCAAGGATCCGGCTCAGCCGGCCCGAGATCCCGCCGACGACGGGCAGGTAGATCAGGGCAACGATCAGGGATGCCGAAAGGACGAAGATGAGCGTGACCGGCAGCATGCCCATGAACTCGCCGGACACGCCTGGCCAGAAGAGCATCGGCAGGAACGCGCACAGCGTCGTTGCCGTTGACGACACGACGGGCCAGAACATGCGCTTTGCCGCCTCCACAAAGGCGTGCATCGGACCGGTGCCGGCCTGGATCCGCTTGTCGGCGTATTCCACCACGACGATGGCGCCGTCGACCAGTATGCCGACGGACAGGATCAGGCCGAACATGACGATGTTCGAGATGGCAACCCCCATGACCGCCAGGAACGCGAAGCAGAGAAGGAATGAAGTCGGAATGGCGAAGCCGACAAGCAGTGCCGAGCGGGTGCCAAGCGTCGCCAGGACCACGATCATGACGAGGGCGATGGCGGTCAGGACCGAGCTTTCAAGCTGGTTCACCATCGACCTCACCCCCGACGACTGATCGTTGGACGCGCCGACCGTGATTGCCGTCTGCAGGTCGGGTGGCCAGGCCGCACGTGCTGCCTCGATCTCGCGCCGGACGAGCTCGGTCGTGCTGATCGTGGGGAATCCCTTCCGCTTCACGATCTGGAGGGCGACCGAGTTCACGCCGTTGAAGCGCGCCGTGCCCGACCGATCCTCGAAGGTCAGCCGGATGTCGGCAACGTCGCCCACCGTGATGATCCGGTCACCGTCGGCTTTCACCGGCAACCTGTAGATGTCCTGCTGTTCGTCGAAAGAGGAGGGAATCTTGATGGCGAAAGCGCCGGATTCGGTTTCCACGGTGCCGGCCGCTATCAGCTGGTTGTTGTTGGTCAGCTTGCCGATGAGCTCGCCCACCGTGACGTCAATGGCTTCGAAGCGCAGCGGGTCGACCACGACCTCGACCATTTCCTCACGATGGCCGGCGAGCTTCGCTTCAAGCACTGGCTCGAGCTCTTCAAGCCGGTCCTGCAGGGACTTCGCGACCCGCAGCAGGGTCCGTTCGGGCACGGCGCCGGTCAGGTTGACGACCAGGATCGGAAATTCCGAGAAGTTCAGTTCGCCGATCGTGTATTGGTCGGCTCCCGCCGGAAACTGCGCCTCGGCCTTGTTCATTGCGTCCCGCACGTCCGCCAGGACCTGCGTCTTGTCCCATCCGAAGTCGAATTCCATGAGGACGTTGGCATAGCCTTCGGCCGCGGTCGCGCTTATCGACTTGAGCCCGTCGAGGTCGGCAAGCTCGCTTTCCATCGGCTTGATCAGGAGCGCTTCGCTGTCCTCTGCGCTGATCCCGGCAAAGGGCAGGCTCACGAAGATGGCCGGATACTCGATGTCAGGAGCGCCTTCCTTCGGAAGCTGGGTGTAGGCGAAGGCGCCCGCCAGAAGCGAGAGCGCGATGAATGACAGGACCATCCGGGCGCGCGACGCGGCCCAGTCGACGATGCTGGTCATTCTTCCGGATCCCTGAACCGGGCGGCGACCGGCACGCCGTCGGTGACGTATTCCTGGCCAACCACGATCACGGCGGCCTCCGGCCCCAGGCCTGCAACCCAGATGCCTTCGGCCGAATCCCGGACGACGCTGACTTCAGCGAATGCGGCCTTCTCGTCCCTTATGACCCGAACGCCGAGCTGACCGTCATCATTGAGGGTCAGGGACGACTGCGGCAACAGATGCGCGGTCCGGCCTGCGGACCGAATGGCAATCTCCGCCGTCTGGCCGTCACTGATTGCCAGATCGTCGTTTGCGATTTCCACATCCACCCTGAACGTGCGCGTGGCCGGGTCGGCCGATCGAGAGACGAACGTGACCCGACCGACGACGGTTTGTCCCGAAGTCAGCCGCGCCTGGGCGTACGCCCCCACGGAAATGCGATCCAGGTGGATTTCAGGCACGAAGCCGACCAGCTTGATCGTGTCGAGCTGGATCACGGTGGCGCAAAGCGAGCCAGGCTGGAGAAGGGAGCCAAGCTCTGCCGCATCGCTTTCGAGGATCCCCGAGAACGGCGCGCGGATCTCGAGCTTGCCAAGCTCGTTCCTTGCTGCGGCGACGGCTGCTTCTGCCGCCTGGATGCCGGACCTTGCGCTTTCGACGCCGGCTCGCGCGGCTTCCACCGCCGCGGCTGTCTGCGCAACCCGCGTCTCGGAGGCGAAGCCGCCCTCGTTCAGGCGCTCTGCCGCGCGGCCATTGATTTCGGCCTCGATGAGCCGCGCTTCCGCTTCCGGCAAGCGAAGCTCCGCCTCTCGAAACCGGGCCTCAGCCTCGTCCAGGGCAACCTGCCGCGTGCCCGGGTCCAGGACGCACAGCAGATCGCCTTCGGTCACCGTCGCGCCGCGCCGCGCCGGTTCGCTGGTGACCCTGCCGGATGTCTCTGCACGCACGTCAACCTGTCGTGCCGCTTCGGTGCGACCCCGAAGGATCACGGCACTGTCGACGGTTTGGGCGATCGAACGCAATGCAACGACGGAAATGGCGCCGCCGAGGTCCGGACGTCGAACGCTTGCGGCGTCCGCATCGGCGGGTTCGTCGGTCGCGACGGCCTGCGCGCTGTTGCCGGCAGCGAACTTCAGGACTGCGTCACGCTCAAGCACGAGAAGGTACAAGGCCGTGACCACCAGGATCGCTGTCAGAACGGGAAGCAGGCGCATGGCTCTCGTGTCCTCGCGGTCGC
>VXPN01000042.1 GCA_009839535.1 Boseongicola sp. SB0662_bin_57
CCTCGATCATGGCCGTCGCGCCGATCAGCGAAAACGTGTCCTTCGTCTGCGTTCCGCGGCTCGAACGTGCGGTCATGGTCGCTTCGGCTCCCCGTTTCATGGCGGTCACGATCTTTCGATCCTCGGCCGGTGTCACAGGCCAGGCATATTCTCCCTGGGTGAAGAGCTCGAACGTCGCGCCGTCGATTTCCAGCGTCGCGGTCGAGTCCTTCTCGAACGGGTACCCGCCCGTGAAGCTGACTTCTCCCGTTACGTTGCGCGCAGGTTCATATGTCACGAACAGGAGGATGTCGCCCCGGCGAACCGTCACCTCTCGGCCATTGCGTGTGTTCACGGTTTTTCTCGGTGCGGTCACGGCCCAGCAAGTCCTCGGGTCGGTTCCCTCGAAGACCTGCCAGTCGGATGCTTCCGCCACTCGAGTGGTAAATTCCTGCGCGTTCATGCTTCCCGCAACGCATGCCGCGACGGCCAGTGCCAATGCGGGAAAAATACGTCCTGTCTTCATGATGCCGGTGTGCCTCCGGATCTGTCCGCCCGATTCCTGCCCGTTGCACAGGCGCGATGCTCCTGTCCAACGGGTCTCTAATAGCGTATCTCAAGCTCTTGATGGAACCCCTTGCCTGTAGAAATTCGCCTCAGCCGAGCGGAGCAAGCGCATGACCCGACCCGTGCCGATGGTCGAGATCCTTCGCGGAGACTTCGTGGAATCCCGGCACGAGGGCCATGCGGCAATCACAAGTGCGGACGGAAGGATCGTTGAAGCTTGGGGCGATCCGGGCATGGTCGTTCTCCCCCGCTCATCAGCCAAGATGCTGCAGGCGTTGCCGCTGCTCGAAAGCGGAGCGGGCGCGGACCTTTCAGCCGAGCGGCTGGCGCTTGCCTGCGCTTCGCACAGCGGCGAGAGGCGCCATGTCTCCCTCGTAAGCCAATGGCTGACGGATCTTGGCCTTGACGACAGCGCGCTGCTATGCGGACCGCAAGCGTCACGAGATCGTGAACATTGCCTCTGGATGGATCGTGTCGGAAAGGAAGTGACCCGCGTTTACAACAACTGCTCGGGAAAGCATGCCGGCTTCCTTGCGCTTGCGAAGCACCTTGAGGCAGGACTCGACTATGCCGATCCGGACCATCCCGTGCAGCGCGCCGTGCGTCAGGCGATCGAGGAAACCTGCGACGAGGAGAGTCCGGGCTTCGGAATCGATGGCTGCTCGGCCCCGAACTTCGCGGTCAGCATTGCGGGCCTTGCACGCGCCATGGCGAGATTTGCCTCCGCAGGAGGACGCGGCGGTCTCCGTGACATCGCGATGCGCAAGCTTGTCGACGCCATGATCGCGCATCCGAACCTGGTTTCGGGACATGGCCGCGCCTGCGCTGCATTGATGGCTTCGGCAAGCGAGCCTTTGGCCGTCAAGACCGGCGCCGAGGGTGTCTATGTCGCGATTCTGCCGGAACGGAAACTCGGAATCGCCCTCAAGATCGCTGATGGCGCCACCCGTGCGTCCGAAGTCGCGATGGCGGCGTTGCTCGCGCGACTTGGCGCGATCGACGAGAACCATCCTCTGCTCAGCCGCGACATCCGCAACTGGGATGGGCTTGTCACCGGCGTCGTGCGTCCCGCCGCGGGACTGGGCACGCCGCCGAGAGGATGACGGACGGTGCTTTGCAACCCCAAGGACTCGACGCTTCGCCAGGTTCTCCAGGAGACGGCCACCATTGCCATGGTCGGCGCTTCCACGAACCCCGTCAGCCCGTCCCTGTTTGTTGCGACCTATTTCGGCGGGCGGGGGCGGCGGGTGATTCCGATCAATCCGACCCGGGTTGGCGAGACCCTGCTCGGCGAGCCGGTATTGGCGAGCATTCGCGACATTCCCCCAAATGTCAGGATTGACATGCTTGACGTCTTCCGAAAGTCCGACGCCGTGCCAGGCATTGTAGACGAGGCGCTTGCTCACCTGGCGCCCGGACTCAAGTGCGTCTGGATGCAATACGGCGTGCGTCACGAAGCGGCGGCGGAGAAGGCGCGTGCGCAGGGGTTGGTCGTTGTCCAGGACCGTTGCCCCAAGGTCGAGCACATGCGCCTGCTCGGCGGGCCGAACCTTGCCGGCATTGGCGGCGTGCGCGTCTCGTCGAAAAATCCGGGCAACAGGTGAAGAGTGCGCCGTTGCCCTCTTCCCGGACAGAAGCTATGTCGCCGTCGTCAGCCATGCGAGGTGTCCAGATGTCCAACGCCCAGCTCGAATCCGCGATCGAATCCGCCTGGAACGTTCGCGACGAGATAACGCCCTCGACGACCGGCGAAACCCGTGACGCGATCGAGGACACGCTGAACGCCCTGGATGCAGGCAGGCTTCGCGTCGCCGAACGCAGGGACGACGGCACCTGGCACGTCAACCAGTGGGCCAAGAAGGCCGTGCTCCTTGGTTTCCGCCTCAAGGACATGGAACTTCAGGAAGGCAGCCCGCAGGGCGCCGCCTGGTGGGACAAGGTCGACAGCAAGTGGAAAGGCTGGAACGACAACCGGTGGAAGGCGGCCGGATTTCGTGCCGTGCCCAATTGCGTCGTGCGCAGGTCCGCCTACATCGCGCCGGGCGTCGTTCTGATGCCGTCCTTCGTCAATCTCGGCGCCTACGTTGACGAAGGCACGATGGTGGACACCTGGGCGACGGTCGGCTCCTGCGCCCAGATCGGCAAGAACGTCCATCTTTCAGGCGGCGTCGGCATCGGTGGCGTTCTCGAACCCATGCAGGCAAGTCCGACGATCATCGAGGACAATTGCTTTGTCGGTGCCCGGTCGGAGGTGGTTGAAGGAGTCATTGTTCGCGAAGGCTCGGTTCTCGGCATGGGCGTCTTCATCGGCCAGTCCACGAAGATCGTCGTGCGGGAAACGGGTGAGGTGCTGTATGGAGAAGTCCCGCCATACTCCGTGGTTGTCGCCGGATCGATGCCATCCAGGAACGGCGTCAATCTTTATTGCGCGGTCATCGTGAAGCAGGTCGACGAAGGAACGCGTTCGAAGACCGGCATCAACGAACTCCTGCGTGACTGAGCCTGTCGCCCGTGATCAGGGGCGTGTCTCGCACATTCACGCGCCAAACGCGCAATGCGCCCTTGATCGCAATCGGAACCTTGTCGCCAAAGTCACGCATCCCGCCCGCTCCGGGCTGAAGGGACAGGAAGCAGCGGGCTGTCGGAAGGTGTCGCAATGGTTGTCCGGGAGCCCCCGGCCGGAGGATTGACATGACGGCAGTCTTTCTTGATCTCGATGGCACGCTCATGGAATCCCACCCCGGGATCCTCGCGTCCTTGCGCCACGCACTCGAATCAACCGGTCATCACGCGCTTGCGGAGACCGACCTTGCCTGGATGATCGGACCGCCCTTCGACGAGTCCTTTCGCAAGATGGGACTTTCCAGCCACGACGCGGTGATGGCCGCGTACCGGGAACGCTACCGCGAGTCGGGCATGTTCGAAGCGCGGGTGTATGACGGCGTCTTCGACGCGCTGGGCGTTCTTCGGGAATCCGGGGCGCGATTGTATCTCGCCACCGCCAAGCCCCATGTCTATGCCCGGCAGGTCACGCGGCATTTCGGCCTTGCCGAATACATGGAACGCGAATTCGGACCGGAGCTTGACGGCACACGGAACTGGAAGGGCGACCTGCTGGTTCATGCGCTTGCCGAAACCGAAGAAGATGTGACCAAGGCCGTGATGGTCGGAGACCGGGAGCACGACATTGCGGCCGCCAGGGAAGTCGGAATGAAGAGCGTCGCGGTAAGCTGGGGATACGGAAACGAATCGGAGTGGCGTGATGCCGGAGCCGTCATTGATGTCCCGGATGCCCTGCAGACGGCGATTTCGGGCCTCGGACTGTAACGCGATGCACCGAATCCTTGCCTCTGCGCGCCGGCACGCGGCCATGCTGCCCGGAAAGCGTGATTGCGACCGCGCGCGGCAAAGGCTAGCCAAGGCGCATGAACTGTGACCCCGTCGAACTGACGCGGCAACTTGTTCGCTGCAGGACCGTCACCCCGGAGGAAGGCGGCGCGATCGCACTGCTGGAATCCATGCTTCGCAGCGCCGGATTTGACTGCTTTCGCGCCGACCGGGGAGATGTCGCGAACCTCGTTGCCCGCTGGGGCGAGAGAGCTGCAGCACGGACTTTCGGCTTCAACGGACATATCGACGTCGTGCCTCCCGGTGATCCGGGGACCTGGTCTGCCGACCCGTTCGCGGCGGAGGAACGCGATGGCTGGCTCTACGGGCGCGGTGCCGTCGACATGAAGTCGGGTGTCGCGGCTTTCGTGTCCGCCGCGATTTCCTTCGTGCAGGAAAGCCCGCCCGAGGGCGCGATCATCATTTCCGTCACCGGCGACGAAGAGGGCGACGCCGCCGATGGCACGGCGGCCATTCTCGACTGGATGTCCGCAAACGGCGAAGCCATGTCGGATTGCATCGTCGGAGAGCCGACCTCCGTCGAGACTCTGGGCGACACGATCAAGATCGGGCGCAGGGGCTCCATGTCAGCGCATTTCACGGCGACCGGCATGCAGGGCCATACGGCGTATCCGGACCGGGCCCGGAACCCGGTTCACGTTCTCGCGCGCCTCATGGACAGGCTTGCCAGCCACAAGCTCGACGACGGCACCGAACATTTCCAGCCATCGACGCTTGCCGTCACGACGATCGACACAGGCAATGCCGCCACCAACGTCATTCCCGCCGCCTGCCGGGCGTCGCTGAACGTCAGGTTCAACGATGCCCATGATTCCGTGAGCCTGACGGCATGGCTTGAAGATGAGTCTGCGCGGACAGCAACGGAATCGGGTGTGGAGATTTCTATGGAGACCAAGGTTTCCGGCGAAAGCTTTCTCACTCCGCCCGGCGCGCTTTCGGAACTTGTTGCGGGAGCGATCCAGGCCGAAACCGGCCTCTCTCCAGACCTCTCGACCATCGGCGGATCCTCCGATGCGCGCTTCATGAAGCTGCACTGCCCGGTCGTGGAGTTCGGCCTCGTCGGCAAGACCATGCATGAGGTCGACGAGCGTGTCGAAATCGCGCAGATAGTGCAGCTTGCGGCAGTCTATCGCCGAATTCTCGACAGGTATTTTGCATGATTCGCCGGGCCGAAACGCGCGACATGCCGGCAGTGCTGGACATTCGCGCCCGAGTGTTCATCGAGGAACAGGGCGTTTCCGAAGCAGACGAGCGAGACGGTCGCGACGACGAAGCAATCCATCTCATCGCCTTCGATTGCGGCAAGCCCGTCGGCACTGCGCGTCTCCTGATCGATGGCGATACAGGCAGGATCGGCCGTGTGGCCGTTCTCGCGGACAAGCGCGGTCGCGGCCTGGGCAAGGACATCATGCACGCGGCCCTGGATGAACTGAGAAGGCAGGGCGTTGCCCGGGCAAGCCTTGGATCCCAGGTCCACGCGGTCGGGTTTTACGAGGCTCTCGGCTTTGAAGTCACCGGCCCGGAATATTTCGATGCAGGCATCCCTCATCGCGAAATGGCGCTTTCCTTGTGAGGCAGCGGACCTTGATTGTCATGGTCAAGGAGCCGCGCCCGGGACGGGTCAAGACGCGTCTTGGGCAGGACATCGGCATGGTGAACGCAGCGCGGTGGTACCGGCATCAGACCGGGCGCCTCCTGCGCCGTCTTCGTGATCCTCGCTGGCAGACGGTCCTTGCGGTCACGCCAGACGTCGAGGGAATCAGGAGCCGGGTCTGGCCGCCGGATCTTCCGCGCATCCCGCAGGGCACGGGGAACCTGGGCCAGAGGATGACGCGTGCACTCAGGTCAACTCCGGGACCGACCTTGCTCATCGGATCGGACATTCCTGGAATCGGCAGGCAACACGTTGCCGCCGGGTTCTCGGCGCTGGGCCGTGCCCGATCCGTCATCGGCCCTTCCGACGATGGCGGATTCTGGTTGATCGGCCTCCATCATCCGCAGAGGTCACCCAAGGACCTGTTTCGGGGCACGCGCTGGTCGCATCCGGAAACCCTTGCCGATGCGCTTCCCACGCTTCCAGGATCGATCGCGATGGTTGACACGCTTGCCGACGTTGACACGGCTTCCGATCTTCGGTGACGGACTCGGCTTCCCCGTCCGGATCCAGTCCCGGCTGACGCCGTGATGGCGCGGCCACAGGCAGAAGCAGCGCGTCGTCAACCGGCGTGACCTGGTTCACGTCCCGTGATACGCGCCGGACATGCCTCGGATTCCCACGAAAGAAGACATCCTTGCCTGGGTCTCCGACAACCCGTCGAAGGCCTCGAAGCGCGACATCGCAAGAGCCTTCGGCATCAGGGGCCCGGCTCGGCTCGATCTCAAGCGTCAGCTAAGGGAACTGGAAGCCGACGGCCAGCTCGCCAAGCGCCGCAAGACCTGTCGCGATCCGGATCGCCTCCCGCCCGTATCGGTTCTGCAGGTGGAAAGGGTCGACACCGATGGAGACCTGTTTGCGCGCCCACCGGAATGGCGCAGTCAGGGGGAGGCGCCCTCAGCCTTGGTCGTGCCGAGAGCCGGCGATCCCGCTCTGGCACCGGGAGACCGCATTCTCGCGCGCCTCGAAGAGGTCAATGGCGAATCACACGCCTACGAAGCCCGTGTCATCCGCCGCATCGGCACCAGTCCCGGCAAGATCCTTGGAATATTCCGCAAGTCGGATTCCGGCGGACGCATCGTGCCGATCGACAAGGGTGCGTCGAGGGAATGGCATGTGCCGCCAGGCGCGGACGGTGGAGCGAAGGATGGCGAGCTGGTCGAAGCCGGGCAGACCGGTCCAAGGGCGCGTCTGGGCCTTCCTCATGCACGCATTGCCTCGTGCCTCGGCGACCCGTTGCGGCCCAGGTCCGTTTCGCTGATTGCCATTCACCAGCACGGGCTTCGGGACGACTTTCCGGACGAGGCCATCGCGGAAGCGGACGCCGCGCAGCCCGCGGATCCTGGCGCGCGAGCGGATCTGACATCGCTGCCTTTCGTCACGATCGATCCGGCGGACGCGCGCGACCATGACGATGCGGTCTGGGCGGAACTTGATCGGGATCCGGACAACGCAGGAGGGCAAGTCCTCTGGGTCGCGATCGCCGACGTCGCACACTACGTCAGGCCTGGAAGCGCCATCGATATCGAGGCCCGCGAGCGTGGCAATTCGACATACTTCCCGGATCGCGTGGTCCCGATGCTCCCCGATCGCCTGTCCGGAGACCTCTGCTCGCTCCTTGAAGGCGAGCAACGGCCATGCATTGCCGTCCGTCTCGTAATTGACGCAAGGGGTGAACTGATCGCGCACGAATTCCAGCGCGCCCTGATGCGATCGGCGGCTGCGCTCAGCTATGAAGAGGCGCAGGCCGCGCTGGACGGCAGGCCCACCGAAAGGACGGAACCGCTGCGAAGTACGGTCCTGGAGCCGCTCCAGGCCGCCCATTCCGCGCTTCGCACCGCCCGCGAACACCGCCAGCCGCTCGATCTCGATCTTCCGGAGCGAGAGATCGTCCTGGACGAGGATGGCACGGTCAGAACGGTGGCATTCAAGGAGCGGCTGGACATGCATCGGCTGATAGAGGAGTTCATGGTCCTCGCCAATGTCGCCGCCGCGCGTACGCTCATCGGCAGAAGGATGCCGCTCCTGTTCCGGGTTCACGAGGAACCGTCCCGCGAGAAGATCCGCGCACTGCATGAGGTCGCCAAGGCCGCCGGACTTCCCTTCAACGGGCGTGCGGTCCTGAACACCCGGAACCTCAATCGGCTTCTCGCTGCCGCGGCGGGAACGGACGACGGCGCGCTCATCAATCTCTCCGTGCTGCGCTCGATGACGCAGGCATATTACAGCCCAGGGAATCTCGGGCATTTCGGGCTCGCGCTGAACGCTTACGCCCATTTCACCTCGCCCATCCGGCGCTACGCGGACCTCGTGGTCCACCGGGCGCTGATCCGTGCCCACGGCTGGGGAGATGATGGCTTGACTGACCTGGAGGCGGAGCGGCTCGGCGCCACTTCCGAGCACATCTCCGGCACCGAACGGCGTTCCATGCAGGCCGAGCGCGACACAAACGACCGCTACCTTGCGGCGTACATGGCCGACCGGGTTGGAACAGAGCTTTCCGGGCGCATTTCCGGTGTTCAGCGCTTCGGAGCCTTTGTCCGGCTCGACGGAACCGGGGCTGACGGGCTCATTCCGGTCCGCGCGATCGGATACGAACACTTTCATTTCGATCGCACCGCGCAGACACTGACAGGCGACGACACGAACACCGTCATTTCGGTCGGGCAGCGGGTGCTGGTCCGGTTGGCCGAAGCGATGCCAGTCACCGGCGGCATCTTGCTGGAACTTCTTGAGATCGACGGCGAGGCGCCGCCTCGGGCGCGCGGGATGCGCCTGTCCGCACGTCGAAAGGCGACCAAGGCCCGGAAGAAGGCGGCAAGGTTGAAGCGGAGGGGGAAATGAACGTCCGCGTGGCGGCGGGATCGGGCGTCCCGGATGCCGCCAGGCCGGAGATCGGATTCCGGCGCTGGATCGACCGGTTTCGGGCAAGGGCCCGCGCATCAGGCATTCGCGACGGCCTCTTTGACGTCGCGTTTCGTGGCGTTCGCTACAATGCGGGCGTGATCCGAAACGATCGAGGCCAGCCGGAATTCACCCGACAGATATGGAACTACCTGGACGCGGTGGTCTCGGATGCGCGCGTGAGGGACGGACGTGC
>VXPN01000523.1 GCA_009839535.1 Boseongicola sp. SB0662_bin_57
TCAGGCAGACGAGCCCGACCATGTCCAGCGCGAGCGAGACCCAGAACATCAGCCACACCCCGCGCCAGGCGCTCCAGGCCCACGGGATCAGCAGCCCCGCGAGGTTCATGTGCCAGAACGGCAGCTCGCCTTTCTGGATGCGCTCGAAGACCGAGCCGTAGTAGGTCGCGTTCCGATCCGCGAACACGGTGACCGAGACGTCCCGGCTCTCGACTTCGCGCGGTTCCGCTTCGCTCAGTGTCGCAATCGTGCTCATTGGTTCGTGGTTCCCTGCAAGCCGTGAAGGAGCGTGTCCTTGGTGACGATCCCCACGGTGTTGCCATCGTCCCGAATCAGCACTGGAAGCTCGGTGCCGGTGGAAAGTTCCACGAGCGTGTCCAGATCGTCTTCCGGCCGCGCCGTTGGGTGGTCGTGAGCCTCGTCAATGGGTCCGTGCCGCGCGACGTGACGTTCGACCGCAACCATGATCTTCGATGCGGAAACGAGCTTCAGCCGGGAGATTCCGGCCACGAAGTCCGCCACGTAGTCGTCCGCGGGCGCCGTGACGATGTCTTCTGCCGTGCCGATCTGGACGATTTCGCCGTCGTTCATGATGCCGATGCGGTCACCCATCCGGATCGCTTCGTCCAGGTCGTGGGTGATGAAGATGGTGGTCTTCCTGAGATTCTGGCTGAGGCCCAGGAATTCGTCCTGCAGGTTCCGGCGAATGAGCGGATCAAGCGCGGAAAACGGCTCGTCCATCAAGAGGATCTCCGGATCCGCGGCGAGCGCACGCGCCAGGCCGACGCGCTGCTGCATGCCGCCGGAAAGCTCCGAGGGCAGCCTGTCGCCGTAGCCGTGCAGGGACACCGTTTCGAGGGCATGGTCGGCAAGCTGGGCACGGTGATACGCATCCTTGCCTCTCAGTTCGAGGGCGAAACCGATGTTGTCCCTGACCGAACGATGCGGCAGCAGCGCCATGTTCTGAAAGACCATTCCGATCTTTTCCGCGCGGAGGGCCCGCAGCACCTCCGGCGTCATTGCCCCGATGTCCTCGCCCAGGATGCGGATCGTGCCGGTGGTCGGCTCGATCAGGCGATTGATGTGGCGGACCAACGTCGACTTGCCCGAGCCTGAAAGGCCCATCAGGCAGAAAATCTCGCCCTCCTCGACCGTGAACGAGGCGTCCTTCACGCCTATGATCGCACCGAATCGATCCAGGACCTCGGCCTTGCCAAGCCCTTCGTTGCGGACCGCTGCAATGGCTTCGGCAGCCCTGTCGCCGAAGATCTTCCATACGCCATCGACCTCGACAACGCTCATGCCCGTGCCCTCTCGCGTCCCGGATCCACGAAGGGAATCGAGGTTACCTTGCCGACGAGCCTCTTCATGCGACCGTCCAGCTGGCCGGTCTCCAGCACGGTGCCGTCAGCGGAATGCTCGACCGAAAGGCGCGCAAGCGCGACAGTCCGTTCGAGCGTCGGCGACCTCGTGGCCGACGTGACAGCACCCACCTGTCGTTCGCCTTCGTAAATCGGAGCTTCCCGTGCGGGGATGTCGTCGCATTCGAAGAGGAGGCCCTTCAGGACCCGGCGCTCTGACGCGGCGTTTCGCTTGAGCGCCGTGCGGCCCACGAAACCGGACTTGTTCATGTCGACCGCAAATCCAAGCCCGGCTTCCAGCGCGTCGATGCCGGGCGCAAACTCCGATCCCGGCGCGGCAAAGCCTGCCTCGATGCGCATGACTTCAAGCGCATCGGATCCCATGGGCGCCAGCCCGTGGGCCCGGCCGGCCTCCGCCAATGCGTCCCAAACGGCGATCGCGTCCGAGGCGCTGCAGAAGATTTCGTAGCCCAGTTCCCCGGTGTAGCCGGTGCGCGTCAGGAAGAACGGAGCGCCCTCGCGGTCGTGCAGCCGGGCGACGGTCGCGCCGAACCACCTCATCTGCTCCAGCGACGGCACATGTGGCTGGGTGAACACGATGTCGCGGAGCAGCTCTCGGGACCTGGGTCCCTGCACCGCCAGATTCGGCAATGCGCCACCAAGATCGTGGATGCGTACCTGCCATCCGCCTTCCTCGGCGAGGCGCGTCAGCCAGCGTCCGCTCTCTTCGGAGCCGCAGCACCAGCGGAACAGCTGCGGCGCCATGCGAAACAGCGTGCCGTCGTCAATCACCTGGCCGGTTTCGTCGCAAATGAGCGAGTAGGTTCCGCGCCAGACGGGCAGCCTTGCGATGTCACGGGTCATTGCATGCTGAAGAAGGCGCTCGGCATCCGGACCTATGACGTCGAACTTCCTGAGTCCGCTCATGTCCTGAACGGTGACAGCGGTTCGGCAAGCCCAGTACTCCCCCAGCGTTCCGTGGGCGGGGAACGAGACCGGAGACCAAAGGTCACGTGCGGGCGCAAAGGCGTTGGTCAGGGGCTCGAGCCGCGGGTGAAAGGCGGAGGTCTGGCTCATGCTCATTGGACCGTCTTCCTTTGGCCGGTAGGCGACAGCGCGCCGAATCACGCTGTCGGCCCCGTAGATGCGCACATGAATGTCCGTCGGGTTCCATCCGTTGATGGGGTCGATGTCATCGGGGCAGGCGGTGGAGGTGCAGACAAGATCGTCCAGCGCCTTCATCACGACGAAGTCCCCCGCGCGTGAATGTGACTCCTCGGTCTGGATCCGGTGATGCGGATCGATCCAGGTGTTCCAGAAGAAATTCACGGCGGGCCATGCAACCCGGGGAGCGACGCCAAAGGGAGCGAATGCGAGGGACATGTTGTCCGAGCAGTTCACGTGACCGGGAAAGCCCCGCTCCTCGTAGCCTCGCGCCGTGCAAGCCATGCCGAACGTGTCATGGCGACCGCAGCTGTCCTGGATTACCTGCAGGAGGGGAGAAAGCGACGCATCGTAGAACTTGTCAAAGAGGCCAGGACCGGGATACGCGCGCCTGACCATGCTGCGTGTCGCCGTGCTGTCGATCACGAGTTCCTCGGCATGGTCGAGGCCGCGCATTCGAATGGCCTGGAAGTCCGAGCATTGCTGTCCTTCCACGTCGATGATCTGAACGAACTCGCCCTTCTTGACCTCGTAGGCCTTTGCCGACCCGCGCAAGACCGTGAACTCCTCCCGCACCTTGCCGAGCGGGTCGGGCAGCATTGTCCGTCCGCTGGCCGGCTGGAGGGTTGCGCTGATCACGCCCTGTGCCGCGCCGGCAACCAGGTCTTCCCGCCTTGCGGGCCGGATCAGCCAGACCGTCACCGAGTCTCTCGCCTTGAGGATCATCGGTTCTCCGCGACTCTCGAGAGGCACCGCCTGAATCGCTTTGTCAGCCGCGCCCCCGTTGGCGGCGATCCATCCAAGAAGCGGCTGCGCATGGAAGCTCTCCGCTTCGATCTCGACCAGCCCTCGCAGGCCGAGATGCGACGGCCTGGGCTGGCCGCCTGCGTCAAATGCAGCGACGGCCACGGTTCCGTCGCCGCTGATCGCAAGAAGGTCGCCGCACTCGAGGCTCAATTTCCGAATCGATCGTGGCTGAATCGTGAATTCGGCGCCGTCAGACGGCAGGGGGAATCCCGGAAAACGCCTTCCCAGCACTTCTTGCTCCGCGTTTGAGAAGCTCTGCAACACTCGCTGATCCAGCATCGTCTCCCCGGACGGTATGAAACCGGTTACAATTTGCATGTGATCGGCAAAATTTGTCAATATCAGAGGGCAAGAGAAAGGTCGGCGCGGGTTTCGGGCAAAGGACATGGCGGGTGTCCCGGAGAAGAGAAGGGTGACGCTGCGGGATGTGGCGCAGATGGCCGACGTTTCGACGGCCACGGTGTCCCGTGTCCTGAACGGCAACGCATTGGTTTCGGAAGGCACGCGTGCAAGGGTTCAGGCTGCAATCGATGCGCTTCATTTTGTGCCGAGCGCGGCAGCCCGAGCGATCAATTCAGGTCGCACGCACGTGGTCGGCGCGTTGGTGCCAACGCTTGATCACGAGATATTCTCACGCTTCCTCGATGCTCTAGAAGACGAGCTTGCGGGATACGGCCTGTCCTTGGTCGTGGCGACGACAAAGGACGACCCCGACAGGGAAGCCGAGCGCGCCAGGCGACTTGTGGATATCGGTGTCGAAGGGCTGATCGTGTCGGGGGTCACGCGCAGCCCGGTTCTTGATGCCTTGATCGAGAAGAGGGAACTGCCCGTCGTGGCAACCTCCTATTTTGATCCCTCGTATCACCTTCCTACCGTAGGCTACGACAACGAGAGTGCAACCCGCTCCGCGCTCAGGCTTCTTCTGGAAGGCGGTCATCAGGTCATAGCGGTCTATCACGGGCCGTCGGCCGGAAACGATCGGACCCGGGCGCGCTTGAAGGCATTCAGGAACGACCCGCAGGTTGAGTTCCGGTTTTGCGCCATGCCGCTCGACGTGTCCGCCGCATCCGATGCCGCAAGGCGCGACTTCGCCGAACCAGGCAGGGCAACGGCAGTTCTTGCCCTGTCCGATGTGCTTGCCCAAGGTGCGTTGTTCGGGCTTCAGGCACTTGGCATCGCGGTGCCGGGAGAAGTGTCGGTTGTTGGCATCGACGACCTGCCAAGTTCAGCTGCCACGACACCGGCGCTTACAACGGTCCACTTGCCGGTGCGCGAGATGGGACAAAGGGCTGCCACTGCACTTTCGAAATGGGTCGAGGATGGCATACGTCCCGCGCCGGAACGTCTTGATACGATGGTCATGCGTGCGTCGTCTTCCTTGGCTCCCGTTTCCGGCATTTTGCGCAGAAGACGTCTCTGAGTGCGGGAATCCGGCTGGGAGTGGCCAATGGGCAGGACCGGCAAACCTGGCTGCGCCCACATTCCCGGGCCGATTCCATGGGCCGGTTCGGCATCTGGCCGGAACCGGTCGTGCGCCGTGCCAGCGGCCAATCCAACGACGTGCGGGGCGGCAGCGCATTTGAATTGACTGGGGGCAAATTCAGCACGAGGGATTGAAGGTGGCGTGTTCCTGGAGCATAGCGAGCCTTGATTGCCTGAAGATGAACTGGCGAACGAGAGCCGCGCAGGTTCCGGCTGCAGCGAATCGTGTCAGGTTCCTTCAGATGGAGAAAGGACTGCAGTCGGCGTGGCAACCCGAGGCTTGACACCGACCCTTGCGGCGGGACTCGTCGTGCTTGCTCTCTGCGCGTGCCAGCCCATGCCGTCGCCGGACGCGCTGGATGTTGCACTGCCACCAGGTGACAGGCTGTCGGCCGGAATCTCGCCTGCAAGCCGCGCGCTGCAGGACCATTACGGGCGCGTCCAGCAAGGCTACTTGGCGCAAGGGCTGCTGCGCGTGGACGGGGGAGGGCCGGACGCGACCTTCACGAGGCGGCAGCTTGTCGACAATTTCATGCGAATCGCCTTCTTCGAGGAGTTCACCAAGGTGGGAAACCGGATCGTTTCCCGCCAAACCGAAACGCACCTGCATCGCTGGGCAGGCCCGATTCGCATGCAGGTGCATTTTGGTTCGTCGGTTCCGCAGGACATGCGCAATCGTGACCGGGAGTTCATCGCGCGCCTTGCCCGGCGGCTGTCGGCGCTGACAGGCGTTCCGATCACGCTGACATCGCGCAGGGCCAATTTCCACGTCTTCGTCGTCAACGAGGACGAGCGCCGTGCAATGGGTCCGGTGCTGCGGGCGATTCATCCTGGCATTGACGCCTCTACCGTCAGCAAGGTGCTCGGCATTCGTCGTCCGACACTCTGTCTGGTCTATGCTGTCGAGGGAAGGGCCAAGGGAGTCTATGCAAAGGCGGTCGCGATTGTCCGGGCCGAACATCCCATGCTGTTGCGGCAGTCATGCTATCACGAGGAACTGGCACAAGGGCTGGGCTTGCCGAACGACAGTCCCAAGGTTCGCCCTTCCATCTTCAATGATGACGAGGAATTCGCGTTCCTGACCAATCAGGACGAACTGTTGCTGCGGATGCTCTACGATCGGCGTCTCCGCCCCGGAATGACGGCGGCGGAAGGCCGTCCGGTCGTCGAGCGGATTGTGCTGGAACTGCTGGGCGGCGAGGTCTGACGCAGGACAGGGAGACGTGCGGCGGCCATGACTCCACCGGGACTTGACCGGAACGGGATCATGGCGTGCGCCACCTGCGGATGTTCGGAACGGTTGGGTTGCCGATCAAGGCCTTCGAAGCACAGAGTTTGTGCAGTGGCGATCGCCTGCTTCATCTGTAATGCAAAATGCACTACATTCTGGGCAAGAAGAAGGAGGTCAAGGATGCTGGACCTGAATGTGACAGGCCAAAGTGGCGAGAAGCAGACGCGCACCACGCAGGTGCGTCATGGCGATAGCCTGGCCGCTTTGATTGAGCGTGCCACAACAGCACTGGGCGTCGAAAAATCCGTGTTCCTCCGCAACGCGATTGCCAAGGAAGCGCGGCGGGTCATTGAAAGCAGTTCGCGCCATGTGCTGACGGCAGATGATGCCAGGCTGTTTGCAGCGGCGCTCGACAAGCCACCCGCACCGACGCCGCGCGCAACCAAGGCTGCTGCTTCCTATCGGCGTCGCGTAGCAAATGCTGACTGAAGACACTCTCGTCAACATCGAGAACTGGAACCCGGGGCGACATGATCACTCCGGGTTTGACTGTGGCGTCGGTCGGCTGAACAATTTTCTGAAACTGTCAGCGAAGAAGCAGCAGAAAGACGACATGAGCAGGGTCTACGTCGCGGTGGAGCCGGAGGAGTCAATGATCCTTGGCTATCATGCGATCAATGTCGGCACGATGAATGTGGCCGAACTGGCCAGGCGACCAAGAGGCACACCGAGCCACGGCGAAGTCCCGGTTCTCTTCCTCGGGCAGGTTGCAGTCGACCAAATGGCCCAAGGTCTCGGGGTTGGCAGTCTTCTCACGCACCATGTGTTCGAGAAGGCTTGCGTCATCGCCGAGGAGGCTGGCTGCCATGCCGTCTTGCTGGACGTGATGTCGGACGGTGATCCGGAAGCCTTTGTCCGACGCAAGGGTTGGTACGAGGAATTCGGGTTTCAGAGCTTCGCAAGCAATGAGGCCCGGATGTTCATGACCATCAGGCAGGTTCGGCGGATCGTCTGAACTTGCGGGAATGTCTGCGAAAGTCACCTTGAACCTCCGCACTGATTCCTCGGGTCAGTTGATGAGGCCAATGCCACGGCGGTCGCAGTTGTCCGCGCCGAGCATCCCATGCTGTTGCGGCAGTCACGCTGTCACGAGGAACTTGTCCAAGGGCTGGGCTTGCCGAACGACAGTCACGACGTCTGGCCATCGATCTCAGATGATGACGAGGAATTCGCGTTTCCGGCCACACAGGACGAACTGTTGCTGCGCACGCTCCACGACCGGCACCTTCGCCCTTTCCGGCAAGCAACCGGTTTCGGCGCCGGGACGGCAGCGCCCGTTCGTCACCTTTGCGGCTTTGCCTCGCTCCGATGCAGTTCCGCACCGACGATGTCCTCCATGACGCGCGTGCAGACCCAGTTGTCTCCGTCTGGATATCTGGTCCGGCCGGCGTGGAAGATCTGCATTGCCGCAGCCGCCGTGTGCAACGGGACGCCAAGATCCTCGCCGAGTCCCATCGAGATCGTGAGATCCTTGTGCATCGTGTTGATATGGCTTCCGGTACCCTCGAACTGCCGGTCGATGATCTTTTCGAGCGCGTTGTTCACGATGCCGCAACCCGCCGAAGAGGTTGAGAACACGTCCAGGATGACCTGGCCTGGAATGCCCGCCTTGGCGGCGAGAGCAGCTGCTTCGAATGTAGCGGAGAACTGCGCCCCGATCAGCGACTGCAGGCAGGCCTTCACGGTCTGGCCGTCGCCAGGCTTGCTTCCGACCCTGTGAATGTTCGCCGACACCGCCTCCATCACGGGAGCAAAGCGGTCAAGGACCTCGTCCGGCGCCGCTGCCATCATTGTCAGCGTGCCGCCCTGCGCACCCGGGAATCCGCCCGAAACCGGCGTGTCGATCATGTGGAGTCCGGTTTCCGCCAGCGCCTCTCCGATCTCACGTGCTTCCCGCGGCTTGACCGTGGCCGACAGGATCACTGCGCCTCCCGTGGCCATGGAGGACGCGAGGCCGTCTCCCAGGATCACGGACTTCGCCTGATCCCCGTTCATCACCATGACGAAGACGGCGTCCGCGTTGGCGCCGACTTCGGCCGCGGAGGCGGCGGGCTTGCCACCCATTTCGGCGAAGGCCGTCACGCGCTCGACGCTCAGGTCCAGGCCAGTGACCTCAAATCCGTTCTTGATCAGGTTGCGGGCGATCCCGGATCCCATGTCCCCAAGGCCGATGACTCCAGCATTCATGTGGCTCTCTCCTCACTTCCGGAAATGTCCGGCGTTGTGGTGATTGAGGGATTTCGCACGCCGTTGCCGGCGCTGGACGGATCCGGAAGACACCCTCTGACGCACCTACGGTGCTAAGTCATTGATATAGCGTCTATTTTCCCTCTCAAGATCGTGGATTCGGGTGGAACAGTGTAACTTTCCTTCCGTGCCTGCAACTTACAGGAGGAAGAGAATCATGTCCAGAATTCGACTCACTGAGGGTGTGTCCGGAATTTTGCACGGATTTCCAGCATTGATGCTTGATTGGTGATTCGCGGTCTGTCTTGATGTCCTCAACGGCGCGGCCGTGGCAG
>VXPN01000327.1:0-8350 GCA_009839535.1 Boseongicola sp. SB0662_bin_57
GTCGAAGATGTCTTTGTGATCGCGGTAGTCCGGCATTCCGGTTGTCCGAATGGGCGCCCTTGGAGGGACGGGGTCGAATTGGCTCGGAAGTCCGATTTCGGGTCCTTCGCCATAGGGAACAGACAGTCCGTACGCGATCAAAAACCGATGGTAGTCACGAGTCTTGACGCTGCCCATTAAGAGATCCGCGGGAAATGGCACTTCGATCAGGTCAAACGGCGGTATCCCATAAAGTCTCAACGTATTGCGCTCATAGCCGTTTGAAATGGACTGCTGATAAAAGGATGAGCCGCCGCCGCCACCACCAACAAAAACCCTCAAAGGCGTTACGTCTTCGTCGTTCAGGTGTCGCCGCAAAGTGCGCTGCGCAAAGGACACCTGTATTTTCTCCTCCCGCCAGTTCCGCCCATCCTTGCGCTTGCCTTGGTAGATCACGCCGCCAGCCATTAGCGCAATCTGGTCTGCATACTGTGCAAGCGCGGCATCCACTTCCTTGGACTTCCCGTTTAGCAGGGCGGACTTGATCCTTTCGGCATCAGGCGAGTCGCTGCCTTCAACTGACAATCGCTGACACACGTCGTCCGCGATCCAATCCACCCCCAGCGACTTGACCTGCCCCGCGTAGAAATTGACATGAACTTCTCCAGACGGACGCCTCAGATTGAAAGTCACGCCGTCGACGGTACCGCCTCCGACGTCAAAATAGACATAGATTCCCGGCACCGACGTCCTGCTCATCGCGAAAGACATCACGGCTGCGGCTATCTCGGGGCAAGCCTGGAAGTGGCTCGTCGCGGGTTCCCGGCGCGCCTCACATATCTCGTACGCGCGAACGAGATCATCGATTGTGCCTTCGGGGATTCCGATCTCGGACCAATGCCATGCAACGGCGACGACTTCCTGAAATTTCGGCCTGACGTCTGAGTCGAAGTGCTCGACGGGCAGCCCAACATTTCCCGACCACTGAACAACACGATCGCCAATGTGCTCATTCCACGCCGCCAATACCCAACCCTTCGCGCGCGAAATCGTTTTGCTCAAAAAGTAAGCTGAGAGTGCCTTGGAGACCTCTTCTGTCGGTACAGTTGGCTGGGGGACATCTTCCCCGAAACTGAGATGTGCCCTATCCGCAAGTGCCATCTTCAGATAGGCGATTGCGCACTTCGCAGATGGAGCAGCGCCTGGGGGCGGGACTGAAATCACGCCGTTCTCGTTGGTGCAAACGACGGAGCAAACCAAAGCGCCACCCAGTCCGCGCCCGACGAAGTCAACTACAGCGGTGCCGACTTCGTCGGAACGGACGCAGACCTTCGTCAATCGCGTTCCAAAATCCACACCAAGATTAATCGCGATCTCTCTATTCATTTGCCACTCCTTCAATCTACTAGAATCAGGCCACCAGCAACTTCGGATAGACCAGCGTCCAATACGCTGCGGCGGCCGATACGGTCCAACTTGCCGGCCAAAGTCTCCCGCTGCCTTTTGATCTGGTCACGCGCCAGACGTGCACCGAGAGTCTTTCCTTCCGCCTCCATTTTTCGGGCCCTCTCCTCAAGGTCCCCGATCTTGCGGTCGGCGTGACGTTGAGCGCTGGTGCGTTGCTGCGAACATCTCCTCGTGTTCTCCAGTTCGAATTCTGCAACGCGATCTCCGAATTCCGCATCCAAACGGCTTGCGCATGTTCCCAGCGCGTCCACGGCACGGCCGAGCTCCTCATCACCCAGACGAGCGAATGGGATCTTCGCACCTTTGCGGGAGGCGGCGAAAACCAGCCGTTCCGCCTCGAGTGCGTCCAGAGCTTCGCCATCATCGACTCGCATGGCTCGGTGAGAGAGAACCACCTCGGACCTGATTCCATGCAATTCCCATTTTTGACTGACAAATGCATAGAGTCCCTTTGGACATTGGATCGCCTCTTGGTCGACCGAAGTGCCTATCGGCGGGACGAATCCTCTGTAGTTCGTCGATATTTCCGTCTCAATCCACCTTAGGAGTGGATGCATTGGGTCGACGAGCTCGCCGCCGGAAGGCAGTACGTCCGTCTGTCGCGGGTCAAAGAAACAAGGAACGGCGCGGGTAGTGCTCTCCAGGCGAGTACGGCGTGAGGCACGGTTACGTTCCGCGAAGGCTGCGAGTGCAAGCCTTGCATCTGTCGACAGCTCGATGTTCAGGGCGTTCTTGGCTACGACACTTGGCTCCAAGTGCGTCCCGGGATAGAAACGCTTGAAGAAATCATCCACAAACGCGATGGTTTCGTCTGGAGACAACCATCTGCCGAGATCCCTGGCCTCTCTGATCGTGTCAATCAGATAGTCCGAGAAGCCGATCAGATTGACGGCTTGTGCTTCGAGGTTTTCTTGCTCGATTCGCTTGTTCTCCAACGCCAATATGGACTCTTCGGCTCTGCGTTCCCGTTCTTCATCCGAGAGCTCGGGATCAAATATGCTCTCCAACAGTGCATCGCTCATCTCTCCGAGGATGCCTTCAAGGTCGCCGATGGTCCGCTGAAAGAGGTCAATCCGCTCGTAGAGCCGCATCAGTATCCGGTCTTCGACAGTATTCATGACCGCAAAGCTGATGATCGAAATGCGCTCGGCTCGTTGACCTAGGCGATCGACGCGGCCGATCCTTTGTTCGACCCGCATCGGGTTCCAAGGGAGGTCGTAGTTCACAACGACACTGCAGAACTGCAAGTCGATGCCTTCACTGCCCACCTCTGACGACAAGAGAATGGACGGACCTTCCGGGTCGGCGAAACGCCTTATGGTCTCGAATCTTTCGGACCTGGAACATGACCCGCCTCCCATCATGAGCGCAGTCTTGAAACCATCGACTTCCAGCCGACGCTGCAGGTACTTCAAGGTGCCCCTGAAAAACGCGAAGACAATGATTTTCTCGTGTGCACTTTTGACGGTAAGCTTGGTCAAGAACTCGCGGAGTCTCTCGTACTTGCTGTCGAGTTCTTCGAGACGATGTGCCAAACCGAGGTCGATTTCCGGGAGGTCGATGTCGGGCTCCCCGAGTGCGTAGAAATCGCGTCCAAAATCCTCCCAGGCAAGGTCTTCCAGTATGCCCCTTTCGTGCCAGGACTGGAGCGCCGCCGGCAACGAACTGGCCATTTGGCGTTGTCGAGCGATCAACGCAAAGACTGAAACGCCTGTGAGTCCCCGCGATCTTCCTCGAAGGTTGTTTGTGACTCTCTGATAGGTCCGTCTCTCTTCCTCGCTGAACTCGACTGTCAGAACCTGTGGTCTGCGCTCGACTCGCTTTTCGATGACTTCGCGCTTGCGGCTTCGCGTCAAGTAGGGGGCGATCAGGGAGCTCGTCTCAAGCATTCTGCCGATCTCGACGCGTCGCGAAGGCGAAAGATCATTCGCTGCGTTGAGTTCCACCACGAGCGCCCGCAACGTCGGGTCCTCTGCGAAGTAGTCGCTTTCTCGCGCGGTTTCCAGGGATCGAGCGGCATGCTTGGGGTCGGGCGGGGTTGCCCAAATCGCCCGTTGCGCTTCCACGATCGGGGCGTTGGCAGTGAGCATTCCGTCGAACTGGTGGATGTCCTCGAAGACATCTTGATCCAGCAGTCGCATGAGATTGAAGAGATTCTCGGATCCGATCTGGACCGGCGTTGCTGTCAGGAGGGCCATATGACGCGAGGCCTCGCCCAAGAGAGTGCCCAGGCGATGTGTGAGCGTGTTGGCATTGCGCATGTAGTGCGCCTCGTCCACCACCACGAGATCGAGCAGCGGTTCTTCGCCTTCGGCGGAAATCTCGTTCAGAAGCCGTGCAATGTCTGCGCGGGGCCCCTTCGTGGTATCGTCGAGAAAGTCCCTGGGCGGTCGAGCGGCTTCGAAGCTGGCGATCAGCGCGAAGCTTGTCCGGTCGGAAGCGGCGCGCGCGCGATACAGCTTTTCCCTTAGCGACTTCGCATCCACAATCTCCGCTTCGAGCCCAAAGAGCCGGTCCATGTCGGCCTGCCACTTCTCTCGCAGCATGGACGGACAAACGACGAGAAGTCGCTTCGCCTGTTCGCGCGCCTCGACTTCTCGCCAGAGATAAATCGCCTCGATTGTCTTCCCGAGCCCGACCTCATCCGCGATAAGCACGCGTCCGGTTGGAGACTCCACCAATTTCATGACGGGCTTGAACTGATGGGGGAAAAAGTCCGTGCGGCTTGACTCCATCGAATAGAATACATCCGTCAATTGACCGCGGATCTTTTCGATTGCCAGAGCGCTCCTCAGCGCGTCGGGCCCGCTCCATTTCCGTACGGCCAGCAACTCGGCCAGCCCTTCCGCTTCGTGGGGAACCAGCTCCAACTGATTGAAGCGCTTGTATGGCCGTTCGTTCGGACCGAATTCGATTTGCACCATCGTGAACGGACCGGCAGATCTGACCCTTCCAGTCGTGATTGCCATTCTGGACGGATCGGATTTCAGCCGGACTCTTTGCCCCGGCTCGGTGAATCTTTCTCCTAAATCAGCCAACAATCTGAACCAATTGAAAAAAGCTCCCCATGAATCGCATCTGCTCTCTCGAATCTCAAGATCGTATCAAACCTATTCGCCCGCACCGAACTCGTTCGCCTTGGAACAGAATCTCCTGACCGACGCAAGGTTCTCGTCGGTGGACTCGACCCACCTGCAAGGCACTGGCTCTTCGTGCGCGCGTCGATAAAGGACATGATGTCCATGTCCGCCTTTAGTTTGGTGACCGATCAATGTGCGCTCCATTGCAGCTTCTTCCTTGTCGGTTCCACGAACGAGAGTGCTCGACCTGGTTAAGCCATGACGCCGATTGAACGAAGTGGACGCACCAAGGCCTGCGGCGAGCACGCCATTTTCTAACCTTTTCCGTCTTGCATGTTGGGTAGTTGGCCATCACCAGATGCGATCAGCTCGTCGGGCACCGTCGCCTCAATCTCCTTGAGGAAGCTCAGGAACTCTGTGGCGCGATGGCGGCCGAAGCACTTGCCGATCACCGCGCCGGTCGCGATGTCGAGCGCGGCGAGCAGCGTCGTCGCCGTGTCGGACGCAGTCGTGGGTTCTCCGTTCGGTCACGACCGGCACCATCGGCCGGACTGACAGCGTCCGGTTCAGCGCCTGGAACTGCGTTCGCGTAAAGGACGACCGCGTGGTCCGGCGGAACCTCGAACAGCCCCACGAAGTCCTGCACATTGTCGAAGTCCTGCACATTGTCGACGAACAGCGGGTCCGTCGACAGCTTGAACGCCTCGCTCCGGCGCGGCTTCAGGCTAAACGCCGACCAGATCCGGTGCACGGTCGTGTGCGGCACGCCAGTCTCCTCGGCCATGCACCGGACCGACCTATTGCGCGACAATCTGGATGAGCGGCCGAAAGTAACATTCCCAAACGAGGCAATACGACTCTCATCCAGATTGTCGCGCTATTTGTTGCGTTACTTCCGGACGGCGGGGTCTATCCCCACGTGTGCGGGAAAACCGACGAGAACTGCTCGACGTTGAGGGTCACCACGGGTCTATCCCCGCGTGTGCGGGGAAGCCCAACGCCAAGAGGCTGTTCAATGCGCCGCTTGGGGTCTATCCCCGCGTGTGCGGGGAAGCCGCGGTAAACGCCGCCCGCGACGCCCTGCCGGAGGGTCTATCCCCGCGTGTGCGGGGAAGCCGCGGTAAACGCCGCCCGCGACGCCCTGCCGGAGGGTCTATCCCCGCGTGTGCGGGGAAGCCCACCAACCACAACGACCACGGTTGACAACAGTGGGTCTATCCCCGCGTGTGCGGGGAAGCCCTGAGGCCACGCCGTGAGCTCAAATCGTGTGGGGGTCTGTCCCCGCGTGTGCGGGGAAGCCGCTGGTATTGGCCCCGTGCCCATGCCGGCGGAAGGTCTATCCCCGCGTGTGCGGGGAAGCCAGAGCGTGATGTCGGCCAGTGGGTTGGCCACGGGGTCTATCCCCGCGTGTGCGGGGAAGCCGGAAACGGCGATTTGTCCAGCGATATCAAATGGGGTCTATCCCCGCGTGTGCGGGGAAGCCACCTACGCGACGCGGGCGGACATGGAGCTGAGGGGTCTATCCCCGCGTGTGCGGGGAAGCCCGAGCTTGGTCAATCCTGAGGTCGCTGTGGCCGGGTCTATCCCCGCGTGTGCGGGGAAGCCACCTGCAGCATGCAGTCGGTCGGATCGACCTCGGGTCTATCCCCGCGTGTGCGGGGAAGCCGCTCCCGCGGGACCCGCGGAATATTGGAAAGCGGGTCTATCCCCGCGTGTGCGGGGAAGCCGGCCACGACGGCGCCGGCGGCGACCAGAAGGGTCTATCCCCGCGTGTGCGGGGAAGCCCCGTGCGTGGTACTGGAGACGCCATGCGTCCAGGGTCTATCCCCGCGTGTGCGGGGAAGCCGCCGTACTCGTCCGTAAGGGCGCACATGGCGCGGGTCTATCCCCGCGTGTGCGGGGAAGCCCCCAAGGCCGCCTGGATGGACGACCTGAACCCGGGTCTATCCCCGCGTGTGCGGGGAAGCCGATCGACAGCGGTAGCTCGCTCCGGGCTCTCCGGGTCTATCCCCGCGTGTGCGGGGAAGCCCATCTGTGAGGCTCCTGTTGAGTGTGTAATACGGGTCTATCCCCGCGTGTGCGGGGAAGCCTCCTTGTGAAGCCGCAGGATCGTGGCTTTGTAAGGTCTATCCCCGCGTGTGCGGGGAAGCCATCCGTGACAAAGATGCAGTCGCGTATCGTCCGGGTCTATCCCCGCGTGTGCGGGGAAGCCATGGCCTGGAACGCGCCCACCGATCCCAGGTCGGGTCTATCCCCGCGTGTGCGGGGAAGCCTCCGAACGGCTGGCAGACGGACCTGCGCAACGGGGTCTATCCCCGCGTGTGCGGGGAAGCCTTGCGTTCGCGCGCCGAGGAGACCGACGATTCGGGTCTATCCCCGCGTGTGCGGGGAAGCCTCTGATCAGTGATAACCGCACGGGTGCAGTTCGGGTCTATCCCCGCGTGTGCGGGGAAGCCGCCCGGTGTCCCATCCGTCCGGCATCTTGCGCGGGTCTATCCCCGCGTGTGCGGGGAAGCCCCCAAGGCCGCCTGGATGGACGACCTGAACCCGGGTCTATCCCCGCGTGTGCGGGGAAGCCCTCGCCGGCACGCCGGCGACGGTCCTGGGGGCGGGTCTATCCCCGCGTGTGCGGGGAAGCCCCGGGCCAACAACATGGACTTTCCGCAGGGACGGGTCTATCCCCGCGTGTGCGGGGAAGCCCTGAACGCGAAGCTGATCGTGTTGCCCGCAATGGGTCTATCCCCGCGTGTGCGGGGAAGCCTTTGCGCCGGGCGCTTGTGCAGCATTGAAAGCGGGTCTATCCCCGCGTGTGCGGGGAAGCCGAAGTGGCGACACTGGTCAAAACGCTTGTGCCGGGTCTATCCCCGCGTGTGCGGGGAAGCCCGTCCCGTCCCGTGCCCGTCACCTTCACCAGCGGGTCTATCCCCGCGTGTGCGGGGAAGCCGGCATTACTGCGGCCCCCACAAGAGCTTGGCGGGGTCTATCCCCGCGTGTGCGGGGAAGCCGCTCTCCCTCGGCGGCAAGAACCGCAATCGAGGGGTCTATCCCCGCGTGTGCGGGGAAGCCAACTCCGGGGACGTTGTGACGCTGCCCGAAAAAGGTCTATCCCCGCGTGTGCGGGGAAGCCGCAGAGGCTATGGACAGCGAAAGCGTGTTTCCGGGTCTATCCCCGCGTGTGCGGGGAAGCCGCGTTTCCGCCCCAGAACACCTGCAGTGCGCCGGGTCTATCCCCGCGTGTGCGGGGAAGCCTGCGCCTAGCTTCTCGATCTCGTGCACTGTGACGGTCTATCCCCGCGTGTGCGGGGAAGCCATTACGCTGTAGAGCCACATAGTCTCTACTGCGGGTCTATCCCCGCGTGTGCGGGGAAGCCTCCCTCCGCCGTCTTCGCGGCCATCGGGATCAGGGTCTATCCCCGCGTGTGCGGGGAAGCCGCGGCGAAATGAAGTGCGGTGCTGCCTGATGCGGGTCTATCCCCGCGTGTGCGGGGAAGCCAGGAGCGCCGGGCGCGGAATCCCGTCGAGCGCGGGTCTATCCCCGCGTGTGCGGGGAAGCCTCAGAGGAGGGTGTCGTGATGCATCCGTTCAAGGGTCTATCCCCGCGTGTGCGGGGAAGCCGACGAGGCCGAGAGCTACGGCAGTGGCCTGCAGGGTCTATCCCCGCGTGTGCGGGGAAGCCTTCACGTCGTAGTATGCGCGCGCGCCGTCGTCGGGTCTATCCCCGCGTGTGCGGGGAAGCCAGCGCGTCCACGAGCGCCTGTGGCACGTCCGCGGGTCTATCCCCGCGTGTGCGGGGAAGCCGACGAGGCCGAGAGCTACGGCAGTGG
>VXPN01000327.1:8360-8601 GCA_009839535.1 Boseongicola sp. SB0662_bin_57
GGGTCTATCCCCGCGTGTGCGGGGAAGCCGACGAGGCCGAGAGCTACGGCAGTGGCCTGCAGGGTCTATCCCCGCGTGTGCGGGGAAGCCTTTGGCGTTTGCTTGGTCATAAGGTGCCTTACGGGTCTATCCCCGCGTGTGCGGGGAAGCCTGTTGTTGGATTTCTGATTGATCCGTTTCGGATTTCCCGCCCCCGTTCCACTCTGAAGTGCAACACCTGATGTAGTGTTGCGAGGCGTCG
>VXPN01000260.1 GCA_009839535.1 Boseongicola sp. SB0662_bin_57
CGATGGTGGAGCCGTCCTCGATGTAGATGCGGTTGACCTGCTTTCCGGCCGGTCCGGTCTGCTTGGTGACCAGGGTTCGGCCCAGCATGCGGCGGGTCTCTTCGGCGGCTTCCTGAGCGGAACCGGCGATCCGCACGCCGCCCTTCTCTCCGGCATCAGGTTCCTTGAACTTGCCTTTCCCGCGCCCGCCTGCATGTATCTGGGCCTTCACGACCCACGCCGGCCCGTCCAGGGCGCCTGCTGCGGTCTTCGCGTCCTCGGCCTTCAGGACCACGCGCCCGTCGGATACCGGAACTCCGGCATCCCGCAGCAGCGCCTTTGCCTGATACTCGTGAATGTTCAACGCTGCCCCCTGATCGTGTTGCGCTCGATGCGGTCACGTCCAAGAACACCCGTATCCTTTGGTGATCAACAGGATATTTCGGATTAGGTCAAAATGTCCCAGTTTTGTGATCACTTAAATTTTTGTGTGATCACATGACGCGTGATTGCAGCTTCGAAGGGTCGCTGGTTCGTCAGGTTCCCGTGACCAAGGTTGCATTCATCTCCAAGGCGTCCTCTTTCGCCCAAGACAGATCCTTAGGGAATTCAATGTGACAGTTGGCATGCCGCCGGAACCGGACACTTCGAAATTCTGCCTTGCAGTGAGGTCAGGATTGATCGCCTTGGCCGATTTCGCGCTTCTCGTATACGGTTTCAACCCTTTGACCGTTCCATACGTAGCAAAGGTGCCGTTCCTGGCGGGCGTTCGAGAGAAGGGGCGGCCGGAACACGGCGACACATTCGCCCCCTGTCCGGCGGACGCTGTCAAAGGCAATGCCGTTTGACCCGGCCTCGCGCAGCGTTCTCGCCAGTTGCCGGCCTGCGGCATGGTTGTCGTTGTGGCAGACGAGGGGCTGGGCCGCCTTCAGGCCGCGCATGTCATGCAGGTCCCCGTCGAGGTCGACCAGGTAGACCCGCATGTCCAGTTCCATGCGAGCCTGGGCCGTGGCGCTCAGGAACTGTTCGCGATGGTGCCTGGTCTCGGCGATGGCCGTGCCAAGGTCGTTCACGGCATAGAAGACACCGTAAATGCCATTTGAATCGAGTCCGCGTGTTCGCACAGCCTCCTGTGCAGAACGGGCGACGGATGTGCCTCAATCACCCTTCCCTGCCTTCTGCCACGCAGTTCCGCTTTCCCGACATAGATGGGTTCTTCGTCCGGCATGTCGGCATAGGGCGCGAAATCACCCCGATAGTGGATCGTGTAGACGCCGACGCCATTGAACGGCGCGCGAGGCGGAAGTTCAGCGGGCGGATACTCCATCAGTTTTCGTGCTGCGTTTCGACCGAGTTCCTCAACGCTCAACGGGTCGTATTCGCGGGAGTCACTCGCGCGGAAGCCGTTCGCAGCGATGGCCGTTACGGCAGATGAACCAGAAGCAATGCCGTTTTCGGGCGTGGTGAGCCGTCCTCCAGCGATCCGAAATCATGGGGCCGCGCCTGATCTTGATGACCATGTCGCAAACGGTGAAACCGGCCTCCTCGGCCATGCACATGAAGTCGCGGTGCGCCGATCGTGACCGATGGTTGTTCACCATGTCGGTGATCTTCGCTAGCAACAGCCCCTCCGGCTTCAGTACCCTCTTGGCCTCTTTCAGGAACGGCGGATACAGGTAGCTCAGTGTCCAGCTCTCGGATGCGCCACAGGCCATCGTTGCGCCGAAGTCCACGTCGAACCGCTTGCAACTCTTGTCCCGCCCCTGCGGCCCCACGTGCGGCGGGTCGTAAACGACCGTGTTGAATGTCGCGTCTTCAACACCAACCATGTTGCGATTGTCGGCAACGATCATCGGCGCGTATTTTGGGTCGATGTCCATCGACACCACCTGCCGATCCGACCCGCGCCAGAAGCGGCCCGCGTTGTAGGTTGCGTCGAGAATCGGCTCCGCTGGAATCGACGGGTAGAATCGCAGCATCTCTTCCAGCAACTCGCCGTCGCTTCCCTCCCAAACGCTACTTGTCGGGGCGTAACGAACACCCTGTGTCGTGGGCATGTCCAAGGACATCAGAGCCGTGCCCCGCCTGGCTGCCCGTTGCCGGTCCCACAATGCGGGCAGCGCCGACATTCCGGCCAAACGAACTCCTCAATGTGCATGCGGGCCGCGGTGTCGTCCGGGAACATGCGGCGCGGATTGGCCAAACTGATGCCGTTGCGATGCGATTTCCCAATTTCCTTGTGTCTCATGGCTGTCTCCCGGTTTCTTTGCTACAAAGGCTTGAGCTGAAAGGCCACTTCATGCACAACATTTTGTGCCCATTGGCGCACTTTTCTGGGCGGCTGCGAAATTCGGAATTTAGGTCAAGCTCTTGGACGTTCCCGAGGAACCGCGTATCGGTCTGCCTCCGGGTCAGTCCAAGTTGCCGCAGACCGGAAAGGTGCATCCCGGCCTTGGTGCATTGCTGGTCGCCCGAAACCTGTGTCACGCTGCGATGTCCACCTGGCTCCGGTTCCTGGGCAGATTGCGATACCGGTGACCCGACGTTCATCGATCACGCGCTTGACACGATCGCTCGCGCGCTCGGGACGACAACCGTTCCCGGAAAGAAGGTGATGGGGAAGTCCATGAATGAGAAACTCAACGCGCTTCCCGAAGCGTGGCAGGAACGAACGGCGGTGACTTCGGTCGCATTCTCTTGCGTGGGTGCCACAATCACTCTTTCGCACTACGGAAGTTGGGCGACGTGGAGCGCCATGATGGTTCTTGGACTGGGTTTCACTGGTCTTGTTGCGCGCGGGTTCAGGCAGGCGTCGGTGAGCAGTTGCGCTCCGTCCAGCTTGGCATGCATGATTGGCGCCGCGGATTGCCTGGCAGTTCTTCGCCCGACAGGATCAGTGAACCTTCTGCATTTGGCAAGCGTCACAGTCGCGGCGCCGCCAAATCCCCTCACCTGTCTCCGGACGTCAGGGGCCGAACGGCTGGGAGTCGAGCGAAATGCCAGGCGCGTGCAGCAGGTTCGAGCCTCACGACACTGGCTCCCATAGCTCGATTGCGTTGCCCTCAGGGTCGTGGATGCGGGCGAAGCGGCCAATGCCCTCCATCTCGCTTTCGTCGCTGACCTTTATGCCTGCGGACGCAAGTTGCGTGACCATTGCATCCAGATCGGTCACGCGAAAGTTCAGCATGAAGGCCTTGTCCGTCGAGAAATAGTCCGTGTTCGCGGCGAAAGGCGAGAAGACCGTGACCCCGGCCTCGGTCCGCCAGGGCGTCATGTCCATGTCCGTCGGGGCCGGATCGATGCCAAGGTGATCCCGATACCAGTTTGCAAGTCCCTCGGGGTCTTGGGCCCGAAAGAAGAACCCGCCGAATCCCTGAACTTTCTGCATGCCGCTTCCTCCCGCCTGTGCAGTGACTACCTTGGATGCCCGGGAATGCCAAACAAATCGAGATGGTCTGTCATGGCACCGGTTCCGTCCTCGGAAACGTCGCCATGTTGTACCGATGTCGCCCGGCGCCGTCACTGGCCACTAGCGCGTCAGGAAGACGCGAGGGGGAACGGCTGGCCGCAGGTCCGGTCAATGCCGACCAGTCCGCTGGCACCCCGTCCAGCATTCGGTTGGCGCGATCTTGATGGAAATTGCCCGGCGGCGTCGAGAATGCGCAGAACGGTCACGGCTTTCGGAGTCTGCGCATGGACTGCGATGCAGTTCGGGCGGATGTTCGATTGCCTGGCGCCTTCAACGCTCCCCGGACGGCAGCGTCACGGGTGAGCTGGCAACTGTCTGGACTTGGCTTCGACGTCTTCCATCGAGGCAATGGCTGCGGCGTGGCCGTCAACGGAAACCCATGCAACGATCCACATCAGGTCGGCGACCGCTGCCTTTCCCCATTCTGCCTCAGGCATGGCGTTTCCTGTCGACCAGCGCTCAGGTCTTGCGCATCACCTGTTCGTGCGGCTTTGCCGGACGCCCGTTCGCCAGCGCCTTCAGCACCTTTGTCCGGAACCATTCGTCGCAGCCGGTTGGGTCTGTGGCCAGGCCCGCCGACGGACCGGACAGTGGTGATTCAGTCCGATGCGCCCCAATCGAACTCATGCAGTTCCTGCCATGGAATCAGGCTGTCCGTTCCTCGGCGCTGGCGTTGATCGCCGCCGTAGACAACGACGACGGAGCATTGGCGGGCAGAACTGGAAAGATGCTTGCGAACGCGTTTGGAACCGTCGAACAGGCTGGAAGATGCGGTCTCCGATGCCTTGGCTTCAATGATCGTGGCGTCGGTCGGGCTCTCGACTATCAGATCGGCCTCCGCTCCGTTCCGGTCGCGGTAATACGAGATGCCACCGGTTTCGCCACGGTTGGCCCGATGCTTGGCGATTTCCGAGACCACCCAAGTTTCGAAGATCGCGCCGCGAAGCGGATGCGCGCGGAGCTGTTCGGGGGTGCGGATGCCCAGCAACCAGCAGACGAGCCCGGTATCGTGGAAATGCAGCTTCGGCATCTTGACCAGGCGCTTGCGAAGGTTCGCGTGAAGCACCGGAAGGCGGAAGGCGATGAAGCCGGTTTCAAGGACGCTGAGCCAGGCCTTCGCCGTCGGTTGCGAGATGCCGCAATCCCCTGCAAGCGAGGAGTAGTTGAGCAGTTGCGCTGTCCGGCCCGCGCAAAGCGTCACGAAACGCTGGAAGGCCGCGAGATCGCCTACGTTGCTGATCGTCCGAACGTCGCGCTCGATGTAGGTTGCAATGTAGGAGCCGAGCCAGTCCGAGGCGTCATGCCCTTCATCGAATATGCGCGGGTAGGAACCGGTGAAGAGAACCTCGTCGAGAGTCTTCGGATGTCGGGGAAAGCGTGTCGTCTCGCCTCTCGTCAGTGGCAGGAGGTTGTGCACTGCCGTCCGCCCTGCCAACGATTGACTGACCGTCTCGAGCAGAGCGAGGTTTTGCGAGCCCGTGAGAATCCAGCGACCTGGCGCAGGGTCTGCGTCGATGATGCCTTGCAGGTACGAGAGAAGATCGGGCACTCGCTGGACCTCGTCGAGAACTGCGCCTTCCGGAAACCGGGCCAGGAAGGCGCGGGGGTCTTCAGTGGCGAAGGCTCGTACGTCGGGGGTTTCCAGCGTCTCGTACGGGTGATCTGGAAACAGGGCGCGGCACAAGGTTGTCTTTCCGCTCTGCCGAGGTCCGGTGAGCGTGATTGACGGCCAGGTCTGCGCCGCCTCCGTCAGTCTATGGGCGAGGTCGCGTGTGATCATGTTCCACGAAGTAGCGATTTTGTAGGCTAATTCAAGATATCATTTTGAATTAGCCTACATTTTGTCGGCGAGACCTGCTTCTGCGCCGTTTGCCCATCCCAAGATTCCGGCCCGGCTGCTGCGCCGCGACAATCACGGAGAAAGCAATTTATGCTGGGCGCTTGCCTTGTCCGATACAGGCTCCAACTGTTTCGAGGACAGGGCGAACCTGGATTGCCTGGATGAAATCGACTGGCAGGCCGAAAAGACAGTCAAATGGAGCGGTAACTGCGTGAGTCGCCAGATCAAGGAGGGCAACCAGGCCGAGTTCCTTGTCGAGCGCCGCTTTCTTCGGGACGTCGAGCAAGAACTTGGCATCCGGTCAGAAGCCGTTGGTCGAGAAGTGACACGAATGACGGCAGGAAGGAACCGCAGGCCCGAGCTGGAGCAGGCAATGACTGCGGCCCTGACGCGCGCGGACTGTCATTTCAGGAGTGCCCGCCTCCGCTGATGCCTGACGGCCAGCACCACGGCGTGTCCTTCGTCCAGACGGCAAGGAGCGGGACAGCCGCTGTTGCCAAACGCAATGGGTCAATTCCGGGATTCCGGGCCCATCCCGTCGACCTGGCCAAAGTCACCGCGGCACGGGGCACCCTGCACATGCGTGACGACCGAGCAATTCCTGGCCATGTTCGATCTGGAATCGTTCAAGGACCTGCCGGATCGGAACAGATGGAGGACGCCGGCGTCATCGCTCGGCAGATGACCTTGGCTGCGGGACGACGGCGCTGTTCGCGACCATCACCCGGGCGGGTTTCCGTCGGCAAACAGGTTTGGAAAGAGCCGTTCACGGCATTCCAGCGGAAACGCCAGGCGAACCGGAGTCTTCGGGGATGCGGACGCCAGATATCCGGCCGCAGTCAGTTTGCTGAGCGTGTTGCGGGCCGTGCGCTCGGAGGTCTTGAGCGCGACCTGCGCGTCGCCGCGCTCCAAGGCGCCATGTCGCAGGACGGCGGAGACCAGATCGGGCGCACGCTTGTCATCAATCGTGTCTTCGACAAGGCGCAGGTAACGCTTCTCCAGTCCGTCGAGGTCAAACAGCTTCGCGGAAAACGTGATCTGGTCGAGCGTGACCTTGAGGAACCACTTGCAGAACGTCTTCAATGCCGCTTCGGACAGGTTGCCGCGCCCGTCACGATCTCCCCGCCTGGGACTGTCCGCATGGTCCATCATTCGCTTGTACTCGCCGCGGTCGGTCAGCCCACGGGCCAGGCCGCGGGAGATCGACCACAATCCCTCACCGCCTATGCCTGCGGTGAGCGCCATCGCGTGTGACATCAAGCGGCTGACGCGCCCGTTTCCGTCCGGGAATGGATGGATGTAGTTCAAGCGATGATGCGCCGAGGCAATCGCGATGATTCGGCCGCTTGCTGAACGCGCCGCGATCCGGAACCGGTTGTCAAAGTGATCCATGAATGCTGCGACACGGGGCGACGACGGAGGCAGATGACGCCCCACGGCGACTTCCCTGTCCCCGTCCTGGCGCATGCGGCCGGGGATGATCGGTTCCTGGGTGCCGTCAGGATGCTCGATCACGCGAAATTCGTCGGGCATTTCGTCGTAGAAGGTCCTGTGCACCCAGATGAGAAACTCGGCGGACGTGGGCCGGGGCAAGGTGCCGTCCCGGTGCATCTTGTCGATGGAACGCTGGACGATGACATGCGCGCGCGCTTCCAGCGCAAGCGGGCGGGTTTCCTCCTCGAGTTCCGCGCCGGAGAGCGCCCGTTCGATGTCTCGTGGTCGCGTGTTGTGGCCCTCGATCAGGTTCGAGTAATAGCAGTTCATGACCCGGACGAAGTCGGCCAGTTCGGCTGCACTGTCCGGATGCAGTCCCTGCCCAAGCCGGGTTGCCTCGCGCTGTATCTCGACAGAGAGGTCCGCCAGTTCGGCGGGTATGTGCTCCTCGAAGAAGCAGGGTTCGATCCTGCCGGGCGTTTCCAACATCCTTGCCGATCCCATGCTTGCAAAAAGTCCTTTCTTTATAATGCTTTTCTGGGACTGAAGGCAAGCTCTTGCCGATGAGCGTTGCCGATCCTGGTTGCCGGAATCTGGCGGGAACCACGGCCCTCCGGATCATGCGCGACAGAATCCCAGGCACGATGGCGCCCTTCCGATGCGGTGGGGCCTCGATTACCTCAACGTGGGCAGAACGGGAAACCGTCGGCACGTTGACTCACGGTGACCGCCGGAAATTGGCCGAACTTCGGGGGCTCAGTCTGCAAGTCGCAAGTGTTCCCTTGCGAAGCAGGGGGTGAGCGATGATGGATCACAGGCGCTTCCAGGCGTGGCTGTCCCGGGTTGCCCGGCCTGGGCCGGCGCATCGCAGGGAAGCCGGGTCAGCGCTCTCGGAAGGCTCGCAGGCGTCGGCCTCGCTGGCCGCGGTCGAGGCTGGCCAATGTCGTTGGAGGGGGCCGGTCATGAAGGAATTGGCGCGGGAACAGTTGGTCGTTCGGGTCAAGCGGCGCGAGCTTGGCCAGGAACGGCATCTCGTCATTCGAGAAGGGCGTCAACGGAAGATCCGGTCGGCACCGGTCAACCGCCTTGCTGCCGCCAGTGAATTCACGGGCTCATGCCTCGCGTGGGCAATTCGTGCTTCCCGAACCAGGAAGGGCGGACCGCGACGGCAACGCGCCGGATCCGCATCGCGGGCCCGTCCAAGCCCGCTTGATGCGCATGCGCCTATCAGGTTCCGGCTCCGGATGCGCTGTCCGGAAACCACCCTATCCGAGTCCGCCGTCAATCCCCTTGCAGGCCTCGATCAGGCCGCTGACGGCTTCGACGGACTTGTCGAACATGGCCCTTTCGTCCTTGGAAAGGTCAATTTCCACGATGCGCTCGATGCCGCCTGCGCCGATGACGGCGGGGACGCCGACATACATGTCCTTCAAGCCGAAGGCGCCGTCGACATGCGCGGCGCAGGGCAGCAAGCGCTTCTGGTCTCCAAGATAGGCGGCCGCCATCTCGATGGCGCTCGTGGCCGGCGCGTAGAAGGCGGAGCCAGTGCCGAGCAGGCCGACGATTTCGGCGCCGCCGTCACGCGTGCGCTGCACGATAGAGTCAAGCCGCTCCTGGCTCGTCCAGCCCATTTCGACAAGGTCGGGCAGCGGGATGCCGCCGACCGTGGAATACCGGACAAGGGGCACCATCGTGTCGCCGTGGCCCCCGAGGACGAACGCGGTGACATCTCTCATCGAGACGTCGAACTCGAGACTGAGGAAGTGGCGGAACCGGGCGCTGTCGAGAACGCCGGCCATGCCGCAGACCTTGGCGTGGGGCAGGCCGGAATACTCCCGGAGCGCCCAGA
>VXPN01000106.1 GCA_009839535.1 Boseongicola sp. SB0662_bin_57
ACACGGGAGCCCGCATTCCTCCCCGCCCTGAAGGACGGGGTTTCCTGCGGGATGACTTGATGACCGACCTCAGCAAAGGCGGCGCGCACGTCACTGGAACTGTAAAGTGGTTTGATCCGTCGAAAGGATTCGGCTTTGTCGTTTCCGACGAGGGCGGGCCCGACATTCTGCTTCATGCAAACGTGCTTCGCAACTACGGCCAATCCTCTGTCGCGGACTCGGCGGGGATCGAAGTCGTAATTCAGGAAACGGCACGAGGAATTCAGGCGATCGAAGTGGTCCGGATAGATCCGCCCGCCTCTTCCGCGACGGATGATGCCGTCCCGGACGGCGGCGAGTTCAACGAACCGGTTGACCTGTCGTTGCCGCTGGAACCGGCGCGCGTGAAGTGGTTCGACAAGGCGAAGGGGTTTGGGTTTGCAAATGTCTACGGCTGCAACGAGGACGTCTTTCTGCATATCGAGATCCTGAGGCGATCGGAGCTTGCCGACCTTCAGCCTGGAGAGGCGGTGTCAATCAGGGTCGTGGAGGGCAAGCGGGGTCGCATGGCCACCCAGATCACGTCATGGGAAGCGGGTCTGAGATCCGAGTGACGATGCGTGCAGGCTTCGGATTCGTTGCACTGCTTGCGCTTGCCGGTACAGCGTCTGCCGACTGCTCGGTTGACCGGGCCGACCTGCGTGGCGACTGGGGCCGTGCGCGATTCACCGTCGAGCTTGCGGATGACCCGGACGAACGTTCGCTCGGCCTGATGAACCGTGACTTCCTGCCATCGGGAAGCGGCATGCTCTTTGCATACGAAACGCCGCTGCGCGCGGTGTTCTGGATGAAGAACACCAGGATTCCGCTCGACATGATCTTCATGACACCTTCAGGGAAGGTGACAAGGGTCCACGAGAACGCGATTCCGTTTGACGAGACACACATTGACGGCGGCGAAGGCGTCAAGTTCGTGCTTGAAATCAATGGCGGCCTGGCTCGCAGGCTTGGCATCAACGAAGGAAGCGAGCTTCGGCATCCCGTCATCGGACCGAACCCGGCCTGGCCCTGCGAATAGCTTGCGGGCAATTGGATCGGAAACGCGGTGACGCCTTTGGTCTGGAACGCCCGGGTCCCGCAAGCAAGTCTTCAGACACGGCACCGCGTTCCTCCCGTTCATCGTCTCGCGTCCGCAATTTCCGGTATCCCGGCTTGGGGAGGGTCCGCTGACCCTCGCATGCAGGGAAGTCTGCGAACCCAAGCACAAGCAATTTGCCAAGGGGAATTTCTTTGCGGTATGGAGGCGACGGAGTCGGGGCGTAGCGCAGTCTGGTAGCGCACCTGTTTTGGGAACAGGTGGCCGCAGGTTCAAATCCTGCCGTCCCGACCATAAAAACAAGAGATTTCAAGAGAAAATCGCAAACTAGAATTTGAACCGACTCACCAATGACTCACCATTAGGAGAATGAGAACCATGGCGGGGCAAGTGCGAATCACCGCATTCTGCCCCACGAGGGGAATGGCTCCCCCCGCTTGACTCGCATCCGTCAGCATGGTGGCGTGTGGCGGGACCATCCTACAAGTCCCGCCCAAATGCTCACAGGAGGAGCAACCACATGAAACGATTCGATCATCTGACGCCGACAGTCAAGACCGGCGAAAACGCAGTCGCCGCCAACGTCTCGGAACGCTTGGAGGCCGCGATCCGCGACAGCAAGTCGGCCAACACCGTCCGCGCATACCGCGCCTCGTGGAGGAAATGGGAAGAATGGTCTGCCGCCCACGGCGCAAGGGTCATGCCCGCCCGGCCCGAAGCCGTGGCCCTGTTCGTCGCGGAGCGAGCCGAGGAAGGGAAGTCAGTGGCCTCGCTTAGGCTGGCGGTCGCCGCCATCGCCGCAGCGCACGACGCCGCAGGCCATGCGAACCCGTGCGCGGATCGCGTGGTGAAGACCGCCATGCAGGGACTCGTGCGCCAGGCGGCGCAGGCAGGTGCATCACAGAAGCAAGCTGCCGCACTGACCGCCGAGGCGGTGGAGGCCATACGCGGCGCTCTCAACGGCGCTGCGGACGGGAACCCGAAGGTTGCGCGGGATATAGCCATCGTCTCGCTCCTGGCCTGCACCGGCCTGCGGCGCTCCGAGGCCGCCGCGCTCGACTGGTCGCAGGTCGGGACGGAGGCGGACGGGAGCGGACGCCTGACGGTCACGCGGTCCAAGACCGACCAGGAGGGGGAAGGCGCTGTCGTCGCCGTCAGCCGCCTGGCCATGCGCGACCTGGAGCGCTGGGCGGAACTGCAAGGCCGGGATCGGCAGGGACCTGTGTTCGGCCTGTCCGGTCGCCAGGTTTCCAGACGCGTGTCCGCCTGCGCAAAGGCCGCCGGACTCGGTGACGGGTTCTCCGGGCACTCCGGGCGCGTCGGCATGGCCATCACGATGCTGCGCAACCAGGCACCAAGCGCCACTATCATGCGGCAGGGGCGCTGGAACTCGGAACGGATGATCTCCCGGTATGGCCGCAACGAGACCGCTGGCGAGGCATTGCGGTATCTGTGATGGTCAAGTGCGGCCCGTTGCCCTTCGCTTTGGGGAAATGTGCTTGAGCAATGATGAAATATGTCGGATGACGACGGCATGGAGTGCCTGTCGATGTTGGTGGCTTGGGTCTGGGAACACCCGTGGGAGCGCGGTCTGCTTTGCGCAGAGACGGCAATTCTCGTGATTAGCAGCCCGTTGGTATGGTGGCACCGGTGGTCGCTCAAGAAGCAGAACGAAAAGGTACTTGCCATGATGAAAAAGATGGTTGGACAAACCGAAGAGGAACAAAGGCGCATCGTGAAGGCCGCTGTCCATTTTTCTGCCGGAAAGCCAGAAGTGCACGTGGCTGGGACCGTAAAGAAGCCCAAGGGGACCATAAAGAAGCCTGATGACACCAGCGCCCAAGATTGACCCCATAGCCATTCTTGGGTGACGCAGCAACGGCCCCGGCACCTGCCAGGCTGGAACGAATTGTGGACTCCATATGAGACTTGCCCTCAAAGTGCTTGCCGTTGCGGCCCTGTCCCTCGGCCTGCCCACGAAAGCCAGCGCCGACGAGCCAGCGGAATGGAAAACTCGCTTGCAAAGCATCATAGCAGACCCGCAAGACTCCAACGAAACATCCTACAGCGTCGATTGCTACCACCAGCACGAATTCGGCACTGAACAAGGTGCGGAATGCCAGAAAGCCGCCGAAGCTCTGCTAAACGACACAACCGAAGTCGCCTGGGCCAAATTGGAGTGCGACAATATCTTCCGGGAACACAGAAACAAAGCTGGAAGCATCTGGCTTGATTGCGTGGAAACCTCGAATTACTCCGACCGCGCCATGGCTGAATGCAACGCCGCCCAAAACGAACGTCTGCAAGAGCCGCGCCTCGACCGAGACCAATGCTTCAAGGACGCCGACAAAGACTGGCACATCACACGCCACGCCGCCGAAGCCGTGGCAACGAGCCTCCACCGTTCACAATTCTTCGACGGAGAGCAGCCTTGGGAATATCACGCCGTCCGAGAACTGGAGATCGCACGGCACCGCCAAGCCGAAGCCAGGCGACAGGCGGAAACTAGGAACACACGCGACGCCGAAACCGAACGCAAGGCAATCCTGGACGCCTTCGACGCCATCCAGACCGAGCACGAAGAACAGAAGCAAGCCCAGGCCGCCGAACAGCGCATACTTGAAAACCTACAGGCCATCCAGAAACAGAAGGACGCAGTGCGCCAGGAATTCTTCGATGAGGTCCTGGCACCGTGCATGGCGGACTTCCTATCGACGCAAAGCCAGGACGCAACGACCGCAGCAGCGAGAAGGATGCTCCAGCCGCTTGCACAATCCGATCCGACCGCCCTGCTCGAACTCGCCCTGTCAATGGCACCGGAAACAGCCGCATCCCTGGAAACGTCGATCAACGACCTGGCGACCATGGACCACGAATCTCGCCAGCAGGTCTACCAAGCCCTGTCCCAGCAAATGGGCTGCTAACCGATTGAAACCTGCGACCGTCTGGCCTCAAGTCAGAGGGCCACCCCTCTTTCAATAGCCGAGAAGATACCGTAGCAGCCGCTCCTGATCCTCGTTGTCGCCAAGAGCCATGCCCAAGGGCATGCCCGCCCGGAGGCAGCCTTGGGCATCGGGACAGATTTTGCGCATCGAATCGGCCAGTGCGTCCGCCGTCGTGCCGTCCTTCGCTATCGCGCCGCAGTCAGTCTCGATGGCTTCCTTGGCCCGGATCGGCATTGCGGCAAACCCTGCGCAAATCAGCCTTTGACGAATGCGGCAATATCCGGCTATGTTCGGGGCATGGCAGACGCGGCATTCGACACCCTGGCAACGGCCCGGCTCCTCCGGGAGAGCGGCATCGAGGAACGTCAGGCCGCCGCCATCACCACGGCGATCAAGGACGGCGTGACCGGCGGCGTGGCGACCAAGGCCGACCTGTCGGAACTTCGTGGCGAACTGCGCAGCGACATGGCGGAAATGCGCAGCGAAATGGCGGAGCTTCGCAGCGAAATACGGAACGATATGGCGAACCTGCGCAGCGACATGGCTTCGCTGGAAACCCGCCTGACCGTGCGCATTGTCATCGTCGGCCTTGCCCTGAACTCCGCAACCGCCGCCGCAGTGATCGCAGCGGTGGGCTGGATGCTGGCGGGGTGATCTGCTGACCGTTTTGAACGCGGAAAGGGGCAGCATACGCCGCCGAAGCAAGAATTGAAGGCATAAGCGGCGCGGATTCATGATCCAAACTTGACCAACCGGAACGCCGTCTGAATGAGCAAGCCACTGCCAAGGTCGGGCAATGGGTCACTTTGAACTTCAACGCCGCAGGAGTCCGATCCGGGGCCGTTCGCGTTCTAGCTGCGCTCAGACGGCCAGTCTACTCAGTTGATGCGGGAATTCGGTGCGCCTGTGTCCAGGGCGGAAACACCTTGAGAAGATCGCGGCAGGCCAGCATCAATAGCGCCAAATCTTCTGCTGTTCGCTCCTCGTTTGACGTAGGATTGACCTTGAGATCGCCAAGGAGCACGAAGGGCCTCAAGCCACCCGGAACCAGTTTTGCTGCCTCCTTCAGGGCTTCTGCATCGACCTCTATTTTCCCTTCACCTCGTGAGCATGTAATGCCGTCGCCCGAAAACGTCCTGCTCGGAGACACGGCGTTGCACCCTGTCAGCACAAGGAGGATGGCAGTCACAGCTATTGCCTTTAGCAGCATAGTTGCGGATTGGGCGACGGCGGCAAGTCCTCACACTTCGGACAAGGAAGTGGTTCAGGCAACTCCGGCGGTCTATGTATATTGGCAGGAGACGGGGCATATGCACATGCCCCAAGTATCAACACGGCAAACGTCGCCGTGATTTTCTTCTTCATGTTTCCCCCATTGTGATAAAGTGACGTTCAAGTCAGAAAATGTCGCTTCACTTCTTTTGACAGAAATTCACCACGAGGTATGGCGGCATGTTTTCGTGAGGCTTGCCTTCACCTATCGGAACCATCGGAAGGCCTTGGCGAATATTGATTTCACCCGGGGTCTCGTCGGTTTGGGCGTGCACGGTATCGCGACCAGTAACCCGAACCAGAAAGCCTCTTCCATCAGCGCTATGATTGTGGTGCGGCATTTCTTCAATGCGCAGTGGATGTCTTGCTATACCTCCTTCAGCGTGTAACTCGTAGCTTTCGCCAGTCGTGTAATCTTTACCCGATCCGAGAAGGAAGCGGCCAGAGCCAAGAACATAAGACTCCCAGCCTTCGGGGCATGATTCATGGCCAAAAGCCACCACCGCCCCAGAAGGAACCGGAGGCCCAAGCAGTGAGCTAAAGGCGCTGAAGAACCTCTCTGCCATCACACCGATCATGGCGGCGATCATGGCCCCAAGCGCTGCCAAAATGATGTCACGAGCCATCATCTCTCCTTTTTTCATCTACCGCCCATTGCACACGGGACATGCCGCCTGAATGCTATAGGGTGTAGTGCTTGGAAAACGTGCATGAGTACGTCTCAAAAGGTCGCAATGCACCGACGCCTGACGCTCATACTGCGCACTTGCGGCAAAATCGCCAACGGCCTGGCTTTGGCCAGCGGCGTCCACCGCAGCACATGCCGCCAAACAAAACGAGCCAACCTGAGGATCGTACAGGTTAGGGAACTTCCAAGCCGTATTCTGATTACATCTTGTGCCGCCGCCGGTTCCCGTGCCGGTGCCGGTCCCCGTGCCTGTTTGGGGCAGGCCAGAAAGAACTCCGCCTAAGCGATCACACATCCGGCGAAACATATCAGCATGGACAGAACTTCTACGTTGCAGTTCCCTTCCAAAATGGACTACGTTCACCCTTACCCTTTCGGAACCTTGGTTTGCATAAACAAAATAGTCATTTACCTCACAACTTACATTCCGAGTCACGTCATCAGCACTCCCCGGACCACCCGGTTTCCCACAGAAGTGGCCTTGACGAAAGAAAGGATAAGGTGGTAGCCCGCAAGCCGTCGTGCCCTGGACAATTGCATCATATGCGACCGAGTCTATAGGCTGAGCTTCTGAGCATTGTGCACCTGAATTGAGGGCAATACGGCAAGTAAACCACGGATATTGAGAAGGATTCCTTCCATTATCGGGCGTGATTTCCATTTCGTCATCGCTACCGCCACTCGGAGGCTTGTAGGCAACATCACTGCCGCCTCCCCCTCCGCCACCGCACGATGCCAAGGAAACTGCGAAGCCCAAGGCAGCCAATGCGACGAGAATTTGAACATGCGTTTTCATTTGTTCCCCCTTCAATCAACCGACGCGACTTCGACGGCCAGGCTTCTGGCCGTCTCCATGTCGGAATTGTGCAAAAGCTGAAGCCATGCATCGGCGGTCAGGTCGCCTTGCTCAATCGTCACATGGTGCTGTTCATCAACAAAGTCCTCGCCCGGCACTGCCGGATCGGTGCCGCTGCCTGGCACAAGCCGCACGACAAGCCGCAAGTCGTCTGAAAGCGGTTCGGGAATGGAAATCCGCACTCCTATGCGGCTTCCGGTCTCGGCATGGTCTTGCAGAAACTGAACCGACACGCCTTCCGGCAGATCGGTTGACAACTTGAGTGCGGAAACACGGCTTGCCCTTGCCGTTGCCCGCTCAAGCGTCACGATGCGGCCAACGTTCGTTATCGGTGTCCAAAGGTCTGGAACCGTTCTTCCGGTCGGGGATGCACCCAGGCCATCCCATCGCGCTCTGGACGCTTCGCGGCCTTTCCCGCCAAGAGGAATGTTGAACGCGAACGAAAGGCGCGGGCCATCCTCGGGCGGCCCGGACCAGACGTGATTGAACTCGTAACCGGCTCCAAGCGTGACCCACGGATGGGGTCGCCAATCCAGCCCCAGCCTGGCGTTTTGCACCTGCCCGTTCTCTGCTTCCCAGCGACCCATCGCGGCGTCCGCCGAGATTGTTGTGGTCAGTCGCAACCGAGCGCCCAATTCCGTGCCCCCGCGAGCGCGTTCCTCGTAGCCGGTGCGCCCTGGCCGCCAACCGGTTGTCGGCTCGAACCGGGAAACGTAGCCGGTGCCCCAACGACCGGCGTAGTCAACACCGGCAACGACCCGCTGATGGTCGCGCTGCAAGTTTTCCTGGTGAAAGAGCGAAAGGCCAAGTGCGTCGGTGTCAAACACCGGGAAGCGGTAGACCATGCCGACACGAATGTCGTTTCGGCGCGTCCCGTCGCTGTCCCGCCAACTCGTGACGCCCTGTTGCAGGAAAAGAGCATTGTCCGAGCCATCGGCTCGGTCTCCCCCAGCAAGCGGTATCACGATGTCAAGATCGCCGATCAGTCCGCTCGAAGGGCCAATCGTCATGCGGCTTGAAAACTGGAAGCGTTCGCCAAACGTGGCCCGGCCTTCGCGGGTCGCCAAATGCGCCGCGTGTTCATTGGCGGTGTCCGCCAAAAGGTCGGCAACGCATTGATCGAAACCATTGCCGCTTGCCCCGCAGCTTTCGTGTATCCGCTGACCCCACTCTTGCGCCAGCCCGGTCCCGTCTTGTGCTGCCGCTGCCCCGTTAAAGATTGCCAACATGAATGCGGCATGGATTGATGCAATGCGCATAGGACGTTCCCCCAAGTCCAGTCCCGGACCCGGCGGGTGCCGGGCCGTTGTCAACTGCCTTCAAGAGAAAGGTAGACCCCGCCTATTCGCCAAGGCGTAGGGAGCAACCCCCATACCGGGTCAGGCTTATTCAGCGGGCAACCCGGCCTAGGGCCGAGTTTGAAGACAATTGACGAATACACTTTGAAGGTTCGACTGCGGAGTTGTCAACCCCGCTGGCAGCCATGCCGGGTCGCGGGCTTCGCCGCTCCGGGAAGCGACCGGCAAGCGCTGCCGGAAATCGCAAGCGTTGCTTGCAAGGCAATGCAATTCGAGGAGGCGGATGGCCGTACTTGTTCCTCCCACCCCACCCCCTTTTACGCTTTTTTCTCCCTTGGCGGGCCTCAAAGCCAGTAAAACATACTCGATTCCGCACCTGGCAAAGTACCCGGAGAGGCGAA
>VXPN01000442.1 GCA_009839535.1 Boseongicola sp. SB0662_bin_57
CAGGCGCAACAGGGCATTGCCCTGCCGATGGTCGAAACCGTCTCGGTCATTGATGCCGAAACCGGCCAGCCGGTTCGCGGGGACGGCAAGACACAGGGCGAGATCGCGGTGCGCGGCAACACCGTGATGAAGGGATATTACAAGGATCCCGATGCCACGGCAAAGGCCTTCGAAGATGGCTGGTTCTGGTCTGGCGATGCCGCCGTGGTGCATCCCGACGGATACATGCAGATCCGCGACCGGCTGAAGGACGTCATCATTTCAGGAGGCGAAAACATCTCGTCCGTCGAAGTCGAGGCCGTGCTTTTTCGCCACCCGGCGGTCCAGGTGGCAGCCGTAGTCGCGATGCCTGACGAGAAATGGGGCGAAGTGCCCTGCGCCTTTGTTGAATTGCGCCCCGGAGCACAGGCGACCGCAGACGACATCATCAAGTTTTGCCGAGAGCATCTCGCCGGCTTCAAGACTCCGAAAGCTGTCGTGTTCTCCGAACTTCCCAAGACCTCCACCGGCAAGATCCAGAAGTTTCAGCTTCGCGATGCCGCAAAGTCCATGAGCTCCTGAATGGCGTACCTGATTTCGCTTTCCCGTCGTCTGCGCGAGACGCCATTTACACGCGGCGTCGAAGCCGCCGGCGTCAAGGCCTACACCGTCTACAATCGCATGCTTCTGCCGACGGTCTTCGAAGACATGGAATCTGACTACCACCATCTGAAGGAGCATGTGCAGGTCTGGGACGTATCGGTGGAACGCCAGATCGAACTGAACGGCCTGGACGCCGCGCGGCTGATGCAGATGCTGACGCCGCGCGATCTGCGCAAGATGCAACGCGATCAGTGCCACTATGTGCCGATCGTTGATGAATGCGGCAAAATGCTGAACGATCCGGTGGCGCTCAAGCACAGCGACACGCGCTGGTGGATCTCGATTGCCGATAGCGACCTGCTGTTCTGGGTCAAGGGGCTGGCGCTTGGCGCCGGGCTGGACGTCAACGTGTTCGAGCCGGACGTGTCGCCTCTGGCTGTACAGGGGCCGAAATCGGGCGCCCTGATGGAGCGGGTCTTTGGTCCTGAAGTGCATGACATCCGCTTCTTCCGCCATAGGCGGCTGGCCTTCATGGACACCTCGTTCATCGTCGCGCGCTCGGGCTATTCGAAGCAGGGCGGGTACGAAATCTATGTTGAGGGCAGTCAGCATGGCATGCCTCTCTGGGATGCCCTGTTCAAGGCTGGAGAGGACCTGAACGTGCGCCCGGGCTGCCCGAACCTGATCGAGCGGATCGAGAGCGGGCTGTTGAGCTACGGCAACGACATGACGATGGACAACACCCCGTTGGAATGCGGCCTTGGCAAGTTCTGCAAGCCCGCCGAGGGGCTGGAGCATGTCGGCCGGAAGGCGCTCGCGCTGGAAGCCGCAAAGGGCCCTGAACGCCAGATTCGCGCGATTTCGATCCTGGGAGATGCGCTCAGCCACGCCCGCAAGGCTTGGCCGTTGACGAAGGACGGTGCGAGGGTCGGTCAGGTGACATCGGCGGCCTGGTCGCCAGATTTCCGGACCAACGTTTCGATCGGGATGGTGGATGCGGATCATTGGGATCCGGGCACGGAACTGATCGTCGAGACGCCACAAGGGCCGCGAGAGGCCTGCGTGCAAGTGCGCTTCTGGAACTAGCGCGCCCTGATCGGGCATCACGGCAGCGCGCTTTCTTGGCTGAAGGGCGGCCGTAAAGAGACGCGGGGCGTGTAGGGACCGGCTCTTGCGCGAAGGCTGGCTCCCAGAAGCTCAGCCAAACTCCTTTGAAACAAAAGAAAAAAGGCCCGCCAGGAACCTCGTCTCGGATCTTCCAAGTGCAAGTGGCGGAGACGAAGGGATTCGAACCCTCGAGACGGTTCCCCGTCTACTCCCTTAGCAGGGGAGCGCCTTCGACCACTCGGCCACGTCTCCGCCGTCGGGTCTATCGGAGCGGTCAACGTGCGGCAAGCGCGAATTCCCGTTGATCCTGTCCGGACATGGCTGGGCTCTCGGATTGAAGCCGTCGCGAGGCGCTGCGATCACCTCCGGTCGCCACGCGAGGCGTGACCGGGATGGCCGCTCCAATTGGACGTGTTGCACGCCCATCGGTTTCGGCCCGGACGATTTCGAGCGCCGAGGATTCGCGCTTCAGGGACATCGAACAAATTGCCGACAGCAATTCCTGTTTGGCTTGGGCGGTTGCGCAATCTTCCGGTGATCTGGCGCGGGGCGGAATTTGCGCCCCAGGAAACTGGATTCGGCCGGCAATTCGAGCTAACTCGCAAGGCGTGCTTGCGTCGGGAAATGAATCAGGTGGCAGGTGAGGTGACCCGCATTCCGCATTGACCGGGCATTCAGGAGTTGACCAGAAGGCGTTAAGGCTATCCTCAGCCACATGCCTGCAATTGCGTTTGTTTCCGATTGCGGAGGCGTCCGTCGCCGCGGCCAGGAGACATGCACGAAGCGTCGATTTGGCCGTGCCAAAGATTGTCTGAAGTGGTCATCTGATGGCTGACACTGCGCAAGCGGAGGTTCTTTCCGGGCTCGTCGAACGTGTCGCATTCCATTCCTCCGGGAGCGGGTTCTGCGTTTTGCGCGTGAAGGCGCGCGGCCATCGCGACGCCGTCACCGTCGTTGGCAATGCGGCGATGATTTCTGCCGGTGAATGGGTCAGCGCGTCGGGTTCCTGGAACAACGATCGGAACCATAGCCTTCAGTTCAGGGCGCGCTTCCTGAAGGCATCTGCGCCGACGACGCTCGAAGGCATGCAGAAGTATCTCGGCTCCGGCATGATCCGGGGGATCGGGCCCGTCTACGCGGAACGGCTTGTCAGGCATTTCGGCAAGGACGTCCTTGACATCATCGAGGCGAATCCCGGGCGCCTGCGAGAGGTGGAAGGGATCGGGCCCGTTCGTGCGGACAAGATCACGGCAAGCTGGTCGGACCAAAAGATCGTCAGGGAAATCATGGTCTTCCTCCACCAGCATGGCGTCGGAACCGCACGGGCCGTCAGGATCTGCAAGACCTACGGTGCCGACGCAGTTCGGGTGCTGAGCGAGAATCCCTATCAGCTGGCGAAAGACATCCGTGGCATCGGATTCCGTACGGCGGACACCATCGCGGAGAAGATCGGCATCGAAAGGACCGCGATGATCCGGGTGCGTGCAGGAATCACCTTCGCGTTGAGCGAGGCAATGGGCAACGGTCACTGCGGCTTGCCCAGGGGCGAACTGCATTCCCTGGCAGGAGAGTTTCTGGACGTGCCCGGCGCCCTTGTCGAGACGGCGATGGCACTGGAACTCGGGGAAGGCAATGTCACGGCCGATCAGGTCGGTGACACGGACTGCATCTTCCTGGCGGGCCTCTACCAGGCGGAGCGCGGCATCGCGAGCCACATGCGTCGGATCATTGCGGGTGCCCTGCCATGGCCTTCAATCGATGCGGACCGGGCCCTGCCCTGGATCGAGGAGAGAACCGGGCTGGCGCTGGCGTCCAGTCAGGCCGAGGCAATCCGGCTCGCGCTGACATCCAAGGTGCTGATCATCACCGGTGGCCCCGGTGTCGGCAAGACGACCATCGTGAACTCCATCCTTCGCATTGGGAATATACGCAAGTGACCATCAGGCCGCTCTCGCACTGATTTCACGGGTCGATGAGGTCGGCAACCCGAACGCCCCTCGCCGTGCAGATGCGCCAATCCCGGCATCTCGGCACGGCGGAGGTGGTCGAAGCTGCGTGACTGGCTTTCCGGCAAAGCGGCTGACGGAAGCTTGCCGATGACGCGGCCGGGAGACGACGACGCCTGAGCAGCCTGAATCGCCCTGATTCGCGACATCTCCATTGGTTCTGGCTGTCGTGGAGTGTCTTGAACGATTGTGCTGAACGGGCGCCGACAACAGGTGCTTCGAACTGCATGGATGCCTCTCCGAAGGAGACCGTTCGGTCGCATGCGACGGCTCTTGCTTGCGGAGCGCCGGCTCGCGGCAAGCCTATGGAAGCCCGTCGCCTGGATCGATCCGGCCAAGATTGCGCGCCTTGTTGAACTCCCGGAGCCTGGCAAGCACGTCGACGCCAAGCTGCCGATAGGCGTCGAGGATGTCCACCATCACCCAGTTCTCGCGGATCTTGCCGTTCTCGATGCGCCAGAAGTCGAGCGAGCGCATGGTGATCTCCTTGCCCGACGGCGCGATGCCCAGCCAGCCGTCATGCGTCAGCGTCTGGATCATGTTGGGCCATCCGGTCACGGCGCAGTAGTTGTTGTCGCCGAAGAAATGGTACGTGACCTGATCCGCCTTGGACCCCCGGTCCGGCATGGCCTTCAGGAACGGGATCTGGTGCCAGTTTCGGAATCCGTCGATTCCCCGGCCCGTGCCTATTCCTGCGGGACCGTACCAGTTCATGCGCGCGTCCCAGAAGCGAGGCATCTCCATGACTTCGGGGCCGCCCTGCGACGGGTGGCGCTTCATGTGCTGCAGCATGTCCACGACAGTTTCCTTGCTGGCACTGCTCATGTCGTCGTCTCTCGGCGGGCGGAACAGTCCGTCTCCCGATGACGGGCCGGGAATGCAGAATTCGCGACCGAGGGATGGTGCCATCGGCCATGCATGCGCTTGCATCATGACCTCGGGGACATCCCAAAGCGCCTGGCATTCGACGACCCGGCCGGACTCGAACCGGTGGAATTCGTGAAATCGCATGTGCGCGAGGTGGCCCGTTGGCGGGATGTCGAGGAACGGCGCCAGGAACGTGCCCATGAAATGGCCGCCGCAGCCAACCCAGTCATGCCCGTGATCGTCGTTGCCTGCCATCACGATCCAGTCACGCCTTTCGACGTCGGGCCATGCGGACTTGAGCAATGACAGCGCACGGTCGTGAAACTCCTCCGGTCCCGTCATGTCCCCGAACGGGTGGGCGAGGTGACACGCCGCTTCCGGGGCCAGGACGTCGCCGAGCGCCCGGCGCAATGTCGCCTCGTCCCAGTCATGCTGGGCCGCGCGAAGAGGATCGAGGGCAGCGCGATTCAACGCGTGAACACTGGTCATGGCATCTTGCCTCCCGGGCTTCCGAGCTGCGGACTGCGCCGCGCGTTGTCAGCAGGCAGGTTCAACCCTTGACCGCGCCCGCCGTCAGCCCGCTGACAATCTGCCGCTGGAAGAACAGGATCAGCACGAAGAGCGGTGCTGTGGCCGAGACCACGGCTGCGACCGCGAACATGATGTTGCCCTGCACCTGAACCGAACCGAGGAAGCTGGCGACCGCCGGGACCATCGTCTCGTTCGGTTTGCTCAGCAGCATCGAGGTGACGGCATAGTCATTGTAGGCAAGCAGGAAGCTGAAGAGGCCCGTGGTAATCACCCCTGGCCACATGACCGGCACGATGACGTTCCAGAAAGCCTGGAACCGGGTGCAGCCGTCGACCATGGCACTTTCGTCCATGTCTTTCGGGATGTTCAGAAAGAACGAGTGCAGCATCCAGAGCGTGAAGGGCTGGTTGATCGCCACAAGCACGATGACGGTTGTCGCCTTCAGTCCCCAGATGTTCCACTCGAAGAACGGCAGCATGTAACCCGAAACCAGCGTGATGTGCGGCATTGCGCGGAACGCGAGGGCTGCCATCAGGACCCAGAATGCATAGCGGAAGCCGGAGCGGGCCAGCGCGTACCCGCCGAGCGTTCCGAAGGTGAGCGAAATGCAGACGGTGAAGAAAACGATGACCAAGGTGTTGAACACGTTTCTCCAGAACTCCTCCTGGATCCACGCACCGTAGTAGCCGTTGAGCGTGAAGGCGCCACCGGTTTCACGGGTCGTCAAGATGCCGTAGATGGCGTTGGTCCAGTCCGCTTTCGAGAAAAAGTCGCCCTGCACCTTGAAGCTGCCCCAAACCGTCCAAAGGAAGGGAAAGGCCGCGATGATCAGCCAGATGATCACGAGCGCATAGGAAACAACCTTTAGCGTTGTGAGACGGGATTCTGCCTTCGTCGCCATGACTGTCGTCTCCTCAATGTGCCTTGGCGGTGAAGTCGCGCCAGGTGCGGATCAGCACGGGTGTCAGCAGGATCACAACGCCGAGGATCGTCAGCATCGAGGTCGCGCTGGCGGAGGCGTAGAGCGGATTGCCGGCTTCACGAAGGTCGCTGACGATGAAGGTGCTCAGTGACTGGGCGTGAGCCTCCGCCTGGAAACTGACCAGCGGCTCGAACACCCGGAAATTGTCCATCAGAAGCATCAGCGTGACGAAGGACACGAGCGGCATCAGGTGTGGAACCACGACGCTGATCATCGTCTGCCACTTGTTGGCTCCATCCACACGGGCAGCCTCCAACGTGTCCTGGGGCACCGTTTGCAGCCCGGCGTAAAACGTGATGAACGCGAAAGGCAGGGTGTGCCAGACCCCGTAGACCATCAGCATGATCCACATGAGCGGCGTCGAGGCCTTGATGCTGAGAGACGGGTCGTTGAAGATGTTCTGAAGCGTTGCGCCGATGATGCCTTCACCATCGACCATCCAGGAAAGGATCATCGAGCCGACAATCGTCGCGACAAGGAAAGGCAAGAGCGAGATGAAAATCGCGACGCCGCGGAATGCCTTGGGCAGGTTGTTTACGCCGACGGCAACGGCCAGCCCGAAAACCAGGACCAGGGGCGTCACGACAAAGGTGTAGGTCAGCGTAAAGACCAGGGCCTTGTAGAATTTCAGGTCCATTATGCCATCAATGAAGGATGACAATCCGGTTGATGTGCGCCAGACCTCGGCGATCTCTGCGGACGCGAGGTGGGAGCGGTCAAAATACGTGGCCAGGCCGTTGAACTGGCCAAGAGGCTGCTCTTCGCGCAGCTTGGCAGTCGCTTCTGTATCAACCTGGGTTTCCTCGACACAGCCGAAGGGGCCGCAGCTTTCAGAGACCACCAGAACCTGTTCGTGCTGCACAAACAGCGACTGGATGAAGACCGAGACGATGGGCAGGGCGATAAAGAGTATCATCGCCGAGAGTGTCGGCAAGATGAACCAAAAGAACGTTCGGTGTTTCATCGCATGTGCCCCGTCGTGAAATCCAATGGGTTGAAGAGGGCCCCCGAGGGCCCCCTTCAGCGGAGAGGCTACTGCAGGAAGCCTGCTTCCTTCGCAGCGGTCCGGTAAGCCGCTTCAACGTCAGCCAGAGCGTCTTCCGCGCTCTCGTCACCCTTGTAGAAGTCCACCAGTTCGGAACCCAGTGCGTTGTGCATCAGGTTGATGAACGGGATCATCGGGTAAGGCTTGGCGCCAGCTGTCGCAGTTGCCGAGACACCTGCCGCTGCCGGGCCGGGCTGGAAGCCGTCGATCAGCCAGATGGCCTTGTCGTTGTGCTCTTCCATCAGGTCAGGGGTCAGACCGCTGACCAGAGCCGCAAAGGTGGCTTCCGCGTCTTCGTCCGGAATGTTCTTGGCGACGGTCACGCCATCCCACCACAGGGTTGCGGCCGGTGTCGATCCGCCGCCTGCCGTGGGTGCTGCAGACAAGACGGTGTTTGACGTGACTTCGTCGCTCGAACCCTCGTCGTCAAGAACCGCACCACCGCGCGACCCCCACATGATGGCCATGGCCGCCTTGCCGGCTTCCCACAGGCCCTGGGTCTCATTCGAGGCATGGCTCAGGTGATCCGGGTGCGTGTACTCGAGCAGCGACTTGATCGTCCCCAGAGCGGCAATGCCTTCGGGCGAATTGACGTTCGGCTCTGCCGAACCCGGCTTGAACAGCTCGCCGCCGTTGGCGAAGAAGAACAGGTTGAACACTTCGCCGACGTTCCAGCCGACCTGCATGTTCATCACGATCGGATGTTCCATGATGCCTGCGGCGCGGATTTTTTCGGCCGCTGCAACGATTTCCTCAACAGTTGCAGGGATCCCTTCGACACCGGCCTGCTCGAGGACGTCGGTGCGCGAAAACAGGTGCTGCGAGTTCGCCATGAAGGCCACGGCCATGACGTTGCCGCCGATGGTGATCAGCTGCGACGGCTTCAGGTGCTGGCCGTATTTTGCAACATATTCGTCCAGCGGGCGGACCAGGCCGTCGTTCATCAGCTGGGTCAGGGTCGAGTTGGCGACGATGACCGAGGTGTACTCTGCCGGGTTCGGGGTCAGAGCCTGGTTCATCATGTCACGCGTGTTGTCGCGCAGGTTGATGGTGAACTCACCGGCATTTGCCGCGCAATTGGCTTCGGCGGCGCCGGCAACGGCCTGAATGGCCGGGAAGTCGGAGCCGAGGATCCGGACCGACTTGCCGGACGGACCACAGTCTGCCGCGAATGCTGCCGAACCCGTAAGGCCAGCCACGGCGCCCGCGAGGGCTACTTTCTTCAGGAACATTGTATTCTCCTTGGTCTCTGTTGGTTCGGTGCGCCTTGCAACTGCGCACCGCTCGTTGAACCCCGGACCCTTGCCGGACCGGGGTCATGGCTCGGGGTCAGTCCCCGACGCGCTCTCCCGTCTTCGCATCGAAGAGGTGGCAGTGATCTGTCGAGATGCGGATCG